>JAIYEB010000399.1 GCA_027487195.1 Hyphomicrobiales bacterium
AAAAAGAGATCATGACGGTCTAGCCCCGGTGTGGCACACCGGTTTTGGCGGGCGATTCTGATGGCGCAAGATGGTGGTTCACGAAACGACTTGGCGGCATCGCGCCGCCTGCCGCGTCATGTCGCCATCATCATGGACGGAAACGGGCGCTGGGCCGCGAGCCGCGGGATGCCGCGTGTGTTTGGGCATCGTGCCGGCGTTGAAGCCGTGCGCCGCGCAGTCAAGGCGGCGCGCGAGATTGGCCTTGAGACGCTGACTGTTTTCGGCTTTTCCTCGGAAAACTGGTCGCGCCCGCCAGAAGAAATCTCCGAGCTCATGATGCTCTTGCGCCGCTTTCTCAGGCGCGACCTCGCCGAGCTTCATTCACACAATGTGCGCGTGCGCGTGATTGGCGAACGCTCCTCGCTTGAGCCTGATATTCGTGCGCTTCTGGTTGAGGCCGAAGATCTGACGCACGCCAACTCCGGCATGACGCTTGTCGTCGCGTTCAACTATGGCGCTCGCGATGAGATCGTGCGCGCTGCCCGCCAGATCGCGCGTGATGTTGAAGCCGGGTTGTTGACCTCGGCTGGTGTCAACGCTGAAGAGGTCGCACGCCGGCTTGAGACCGCTGAACTCAGCGATCCGGATCTCATTATTCGCACATCAGGCGAGCAACGGTTGTCGAACTTTTTGCTGTGGCAGGCTGCCTACGCAGAGTTTGTTTTCCTGCCGATCCATTGGCCGGATTTCGACGAGCGGGCACTGTCTGGCGCAATCGACGAGTACATGCGCCGCGAGCGTCGCTTCGGTGGCCTCAAATCCTCAAGTAGCGCCTGATATGGCTGACGCGCGTTGTTCAGGCGGGATGATGGCGTGACCCGCGAACTGATCACGCGCTTTGTTTCAGCTCTTGTACTGGCGCCGATCGTCATGACCATGGCATGGTTCGGTGGGCCCATGGCGACCGTTGCGGTCGGAGCGCTCGGGCTGATTGTCCTTGATGAATGGAACGGCCTTGCGAGAAACAAGGTCCGCGACCGACAGTTCTATCTCGCTGCCATCATCGTCGTCCTTGGCGCGGTCGCGCTGCTGCTCGGTGAGCGCAGCATGGCCGTTGGAATGCTGTCCGTTGCGCTGCTGGCAGCTCTCGTTCTTCCGGAAAGCCTTGGCGATAGAACGTGGCTTGCGCGCGGCGTTGCGTATGCACTTGGGCTGCTTGTTCCCATGATCCTGCTGTCATCCAGTGTCAGCCATGGGCGTGAAGCCGTCTTCTTCCTGCTCTTTACCGTTTGGGCGACAGACACGTTCGCATACTTCACCGGGCGTTTTGTCGGTGGTCCCAAGCTCATGCCTGTTGTGAGCCCCAAGAAGACCTGGTCCGGCTTTTTTGGTGGACTCGTCGGTGGCACGGCCTTCGGCGTCGGGATCATGTTTGCTTTCGGTGTGCCGATCTCGATCTGGCTGATCGCTGCTGCCTTCATCCTGTCCTTTGTTGGCCAGGTTGGCGATCTCTACGAGAGCTGGGTCAAGCGCCATTTCGAAGCCAAGGATTCTGGCAACCTGATCCCGGGCCATGGCGGCTTGATGGATCGCATTGACAGTCTGATTGCTGCTGGCCTTGTCGCGCTTGCCATTGGGCTTTTCGCGCGTGGACTTTCTAATCCGGCCGCCGGACTCCTGGGCCTATGAAAAGGCGCACAGTCTCGATCTTTGGTGCAACCGGCTCGATTGGCGCGAGCACCATTGATCTCGTGATGCGGCATGCAGATCGGTATGAAGTCGAGGTTGTGACCGGGAATGCGCGGGTTGCTGAGTTGGCAGACCTCGCACGCAAGGTCTCGGCCAAGCTTGCTGTGGTGGCCGACCAGGATCGCTACGACGACCTTCGCCTGGCCCTGTCTGGCAGTGGAATCGAAGTTGCTGCCGGCCCAGATGCGCTTGTTGAAGCTGCAAGCCGTCGGGTTGATTGGGTCATGGCGGGAATTGTTGGCGCTGCAGGTCTGCCTTCAACGTTTGCCGCAGCGCGCACGGGTGCTGCCATCGCGCTCGCCAACAAGGAGAGCCTTGTTTGTGCAGGCTCGCTCCTGACGGCAGAGATTGCGCGGGCAGGGGGTGTGTTGCTCCCCGCAGACAGCGAGCACAACGCCATTTTCCAGGCCATTCACGGAACAATGGACCGGACGGTTGATGAGATTATACTGACCGCGTCTGGCGGACCGTTTCGCACCGCATCGATTGAAGACATGCGGGTTGCAACGCCGCAATCGGCGTTGAAGCATCCGACCTGGAGCATGGGCGCCAAGATCTCGATCGATTCTGCTACGTTGGTGAACAAGGGGCTCGAGCTGATCGAGGCGCACCACCTCTTCGGGTTGCCCTCAGCGAAACTTGGCGTTCTGGTCCATCCGCAATCGATCGTGCATGGCCTCGTCCGTTTCTGCGATGGCTCCCTCCTGGCCCAGCTCGGCCCGGCTGACATGCGCGTGCCGATTGCGTCATGCCTTGCCTGGCCCGATCGGATTGCAACAGGGGCGAAACCTCTTGATCTGGCTGCAGTGGGCAGTTTGCAGTTCGAACTGCCCGATGTGTCGCGTTTTCCGGCCTTAAGACTTGCGCGCGCCGCAATGGATCAGGGCGCAGGCCTTCCATGTGTTCTCAACGCAGCAAATGAAATCGCTGTTGCCGCATTCCTGGGGCGCGGCATCGGGTTCCTCGACATTGCCGCACTTATCGAGCAAACCATGGACGACGCCGAGCGAATTGGCCTCACCCGAGCGCCGCGCGACATCAATGACATGATGTCGTTGGATGTTGAGGCAAGGAAGCTTGCGGCCACCCTCTTGCCACGGTTTTCGTCAAACTAGGGCTTCGATAACCTTTACGTGGTACGACAGCTGCCACGTCCAACTGGAACGACCCATGGATCTTTTGTCTGGCGTATCGATCTTGGGGAGCGGAGCGTTCACGTACGTCCTCCCGTTCCTTGTTGTGATTACCATCGTGGTCTTTGTCCACGAGATGGGTCACTTCCTTGTGGCGCGCTTCTTTGGCGTGAAGGTCGACGTATTTTCCATTGGCTTTGGTCGCGAGATCATTGGGCGTGTCGATCGATATGGCACGCGTTGGAAGCTGTGCTGGATCCCGCTTGGCGGTTACGTGAAGTTTGCCGGCGATGAGAACGCCTCAAGTCAGCCCATGTCTCAGGAGCGGCTTGCCCAGTTTAGCGATGCGGAGCGGCGCGACCTGTTTATCGCAAAGCCCGTGGCGCAGCGTGCGTGGATTGTGGCCGCCGGTCCGATTGCAAACTTCCTGCTCGCGATTGTTGTGTTTGCCGGACTGTTCATGACCTTTGGTCGTCCGGTCATCGAGCCGCGCGTCGATGAGGTGGTTGCTGGAAGTCCCGCAGAGGTTGCCGGTCTCAGGCGCGGAGATGTCTTCGTCTCTGTCGATGGGCGTCGGATCGAAACCTTCTCCGAAGTGCAGCGCCTTGTCGCCACATCGAATGGACGCGCCATCGAGCTCATTGTCCGCCGGGGTGTCAGCGAAGTCACGCTGAACGCCACGGCGCGGCCGCAGGAGATTGTCGATCGCATCAGCGGGCGCCATACGATCTGGGTGCTTGGTGTACGCACATCGACCGGTCCAAACGGGGCTACATTTGAAACCGTTGATCCAATCTCTGCGCTTTGGCTTGGCGCGCGCGAATCCTGGTTCGTTGTTGACCGGACTGGCGTGTTCCTGCGTGACCTGTTCATCGGCAAGGCGAATCCCGAGGAGTTGGGCGGGCCGATTCGGATTGCCCAGGTTTCTGGCCAGGCGGCAAGCATCTCGATTTATGCGCTCTTGTCGTTAATGGCGGTTCTGTCTGTGTCGATCGGGCTGTTGAACCTGTTTCCGATCCCGATGCTTGATGGTGGTCATCTCGTGTTTTATGCGGCGGAAGCTGTTCGAGGCCGCCCTTTGACCGAGAAAACACAGGAAATCGGCTATCGAATAGGGTTTGCGTTCGTGATTGGGCTGATGATTTTCGCGACGTGGAATGATCTCTCTCGGCTGTTTGCGTCGTGACGTCTTTGCCACGCTTGAAAGAAGCCTTCATGTCATGAGCGATAACGGGTTTGCAGGTTCACACGAAGACGCTAGAAGCCGAGGTGGGGATGCGTGGATGCAATGGTCGCGTCTGCGCAAATCGCAAGCGGTTAAAAACCGGGGTATGGAAGAGAATGATTTCGATGCACACATCTAGCTGGGCACGCGCCCGCACCGCACTTGCTGGCCTTATGGTCGTGGCGAGCCTGGTGTTCGCCGTCGGTGCCGCCCACGCTCAGGGGAGCGGCGTGATTGTGCGTGGCAACCAGCGCGTGGAAGCCGAAACCATTCGTAATTACTTCACGCGCACCGGGCGCACCGATGCTGCGGCATTGGACGAGGCCATTCAGGCCCTGTTTGCGACCGGTCTGTTCCGCGACGTTCGCGCGAGCCGTGAAAGCGGCAGTGTCGTCGTGACCGTTGTCGAAAATCCGATCATCAATACCGTGACCTTTGAGGCTGGCGGTCGGGTTGATACGACGTCCCTGCGCAACGAAGTTCAAAGTCGGTCTGGCACTGCCTATTCCGAACAGCGCGTTCAGCTCGACGTCCAGCGCATCCAAGAAATCTATCGCCGCCAGGGCCGCAACGACGTTCGCGTCGACCCCAAGATCACCGATCAGGGGCAGGGCCGCGTCAATCTCGTGTTCGAGATCAACGCCGGCGAGCGTGCGCGTATCGAGCGCATTTCATTTGTTGGCAATCGCGCGTTCACCGAATGGCGTCTGAAGGAAATCATTACGACAGGCGAAACCAATCTGTTTTCGTTCCTGCGTCCGAATGACGTGTATGATCCCGAGCGTATCAACGTCGATCAGGAGCTTCTGCGTCGCTTCTATCTGCGCAACGGATATGCCGATTTCCGGATGATTTCGGCCAATGCCAACTTTGATCGTGAGCGCAACGCGTTCCAGATCACCTTCACGTTCGAGGAAGGTGAGCAGTATCGCATTGGCCGCATCGACATTGAGTCCGGCATTGCCGATGTGAACACCGAGGCGCTGCGCCGTTTCAATCGCGCACCGACGGGTTCAATCTTCAATGGCGAAACGATTGATCGTACCGTTGAGGATATGACGATCGAGCTGTCGCGCGCCGGTCGCCCGTTCCTGATCGTCCGTCCTCGCGCCGAGCGTGATCCGTCCAATCGTGTCGTAAACCTCGTTTACACCGTCGACGAAGGCAGCCGCTTGTATGTCGAGCGGATCAACGTCCGCGGCAACACACGCACGATGGATCAGGTGATCCGTCGCGAGATCGACATGGCTGAAGGCGACGCCTTCAACCGCGTGCTCGTTGATCGCGCTGAACGTCGCTTGAACAACCTCAACTACTTCGAGCCCGTCCGCATCAGCCGTGAGCCGGGTTCAGGCCCTGATCGCGTTGTCCTG
>JAIYEB010000417.1 GCA_027487195.1 Hyphomicrobiales bacterium
ACCGAGCGCCATCCCGAGACCTGGCTCAAGCGCGTTGAGGCCGATGGCCACGGGATGGTTTCAGACGAGGCGCTCGACACTGAGGCCCAGGGCGATGAATTCCTGTTGATGGGGCTTCGCCTTGCCGAGGGCGTCGACCCAGAGCGCTATGCGAGGCTGTCGGGCCGCAGGCTCGATCCAGATCGCATCGCCATGCTGACCGGGGACGGCCTGATCAGCCAGGAGCCGGGTGGCCGGCTCAAGGCCACCTTCGATGGCTGGCTGGTACTCGACACGCTCGTTGCCGAGCTGGCGATGTAGCGCAACAGGTCTTAAGGCAGCGCGCAGCTTTTTGCGCTGCATCGCCCCGTCAGCGCGCGTTCTGCGCCAGCCAGGCCTGCATCTCGGCAATCTCGCGGCGCTGCTCGCGGATGATATCGCCGGCCCATTTCTTCGTTGTTTCGTCCCGACCGTACTGAAGCACGACTTCAGCCATGTCGATGGCGCCCTGATGGTGCGGGATCATGCCGCGCACGAAGTCGACATCGGCGTTGCCGGAAAACGTGATCGCCATGTCGCGGTGCATTTTGTCGTTGGCAGCCTGGTAGGCTGTGGTTGATGGCGATGAGAGCGCCCGGCGCGCCGCTGGTGCGCCAGGAGCTTGTGCACCATGTCCTTGCGTTCCATGTCCCGCGTGAGGGTTCGTGGCCTGCGCAAGTGCTGGCCCTGCGGCAGCAACAGCTGCGCCAGCCAACACTGCCCGGCGTGTTGCACCCGATTCTTCCATGGCTCATCCCCCGGACGATGAAATCTTCGAACGTCCCACCCCGACCGGCCAGAATGGCCGGTCGAAATCACGATTGAGCGTGCCCTTCGCTCAGGCGTTGATGCCGTGGCAATGCTTGTACTTTTTGCCCGACCCGCACGGGCAGGGATCGTTGCGCCCGACCTTACCCCAGGTCGACATGTCGTTGGGGTCAACCGCCTGCTTGCCGCCCTGGCCAATGCGGCCGCGTGCCTCGGCAGCAAACGACATGTCGTTGGCGTCGTTCTCGATGATCGGGGCATCGCCATGCTGATAGCTCAGCTGGTTGCTGTCGAAACTCTGTGGCTCGGGTGGCGCCAGTTCGAGGCGCATCAACTGGGTTGTGACGCCCTCGCGCAAGCGACCGAGCAAGCCACCAAAGAGCTCAAACGCCTCCGACTTGTACTCGTTCAGCGGATCGCGCTGTGCAACGGAACGCCAGCCCACGACCTGACGCAGATGATCAAGCGTCACGAGATGCTCGCGCCAGAGATGATCAAGCATCTGCATCAGGACAGCCTTTTCGATCTGCCTGAACAGATCCGGGCCAATGCGGGACACTCGCGCGGCCTGGGCTTCATCCGTCAGGCGGATCAGTCGCTCCAGCACCTCTTCGTCGGCGATGCCCTCTTCCTTGGCCCACTCATCGACCGGAACATCAAGCCCGACAATGCGCGACAGCTCTTCCCGCAGCCCCTTTGTGTCCCACTGTTCGGCGTAGGCCTGCTCGGGGATGTGCTTCTTCACGAGGTCACCAATGACCTCGTGGCGCATTTCGGTGACCATGGCCGAGACGTCCTGCTCGGCCATCAACTCGCGGCGCTGCTCGAAGATGACCTTGCGCTGGTCATTCATGACGTTGTCGTACTTCAGAATGTTCTTGCGCAGGTCGAAGTTGCGCGCCTCGACCTTCTGCTGCGCCTTCTCAAGCGCCTTGTTGATCCAGCTATGGACGATGGCCTCGCCATCCTTCAGCCCAAGCTTGACCAGCATGCCATCCATGCGGTCCGAGCCGAAAATGCGCATCAGATCATCCTGCAGTGACAGGAAGAACCGCGAGCGGCCGGGGTCGCCCTGACGGCCAGATCGGCCTCTGAGCTGATTATCGATGCGCCGGCTCTCGTGGCGCTCGGTGCCAAGGACAAAGAGGCCGCCGGCTTCAAGCGCCTGGGTCTTCAGAACCTCAATCTCAGCCTTGATGGCGGCCTCGCGTCGCGCAAACTCCTCGACGTCCTCGATGTTCGCCAACTCATGGCGTACGCGCATCTCCAACGAACCGCCGAGCTTGATGTCGGTACCGCGGCCGGCCATGTTTGTTGCAATCGTGACAGCGCCCGGCACGCCGGCCTGGGACACGATGAACGCTTCCTGCTCATGGTAGCGGGCGTTCAGAACCTGGTGAGGGATCATATCCCCCTTGGCCAGCAGCGCCTTGAGATGGGCTGCAGTGTCCGCATAGTACGCTTTTGCCTCGACTTCCTTCGCCGGAAGTTCGGCCACGCGCGTGTCGCACTCGTCCGCAAGGCCTTGCAGGTACTTGCGATCACTCATCAGCGCAGAGAGCGTTTCGGACTTTTCAATCGATACGGTGCCGACAAGGACCGGCTGACCGCGACGATGGGCATCGGCAATTGCAATCACGATGGCCCGGATCTTGTCATCGATGGTGCGATACACCTCGTCGCTGTCATCCTGCCGACTGACTGGCAGATTCGTCGGGATCTCGACGACTTCGAGCCGGTAAATGTCGGCAAATTCGTCGGCCTCGGTCGAGGCTGTCCCGGTCATGCCCGCGAGCTTGCCGTAGAGCCGGAAATAGTTCTGGAACGTGATCGAGGCCAGCGTCTGGTTCTCTGGCTGGATCTGAACGCGTTCCTTGGCTTCCAGCGCCTGATGCAGCCCTTCGGAATAGCGCCGCCCCGGCATCATGCGGCCGGTGAACTCGTCGATGATCACGACCTCATTGTTCTTGACGATGTAGTCGCGGTCGCGCTGGAACAGGGCGTGCGCGCGCACGGCCTGGTTCATGTGGTGAACGATGGTGGTGTTCTCGACGTCGAACAGACCTTCGCCCTTCACCATCCCTGCTTCGGTGAGCCAGGCTTCCATCTTCTCAGTGCCGCTCTCCGTGAAGGAAGCCGTGCGCTGCTTTTCATCGACCTCGTAGTCGCCTTCGCCGTCCTCACCGACCTTGCGGGTCAGGCGCGGGATGTAGGCGTCGAGCGTCATGTAAAGCTCGGAGCGGTCGTCCAGTGGCCCCGAGATGATGAGAGGTGTGCGCGCTTCATCGACCAGGATGGAATCGACCTCGTCCACGATGGCGAAGACATGGCCACGCTGGACCATCTGCGCCTCTTCGTACTTCATATTGTCGCGCAGATAGTCGAAGCCGTATTCGTTGTTGGTGCCGTAGGTGATGTCGCAGCGATAGGCAGCCTGACGCTCTTCGTCGGTACGGCCGTGGATGATCGAATCCACGCTCATTCCGAGGAATTTGTAGATCTGGCCCATCCACTCGGCGTCGCGCTTGGCCAGATAGTCGTTGACCGTGACGACATGAACGCCGAGTCCCGGGAGGGCGTTCAGATAAACCGCAAGCGTTGCCACGAGGGTTTTGCCCTCGCCGGTCTTCATTTCCGCGATCGCGCCCTCGTGCAGCACCATGCCGCCAATGAGCTGCACATCGAAATGGCGCTGGCCAAGGGTTCGCACCGAAGCCTCGCGCAC
>JAIYEB010000289.1 GCA_027487195.1 Hyphomicrobiales bacterium
GGCGGTAATGTCGGCAATGGGGCGTTCGCCAAGGTCGGCATTGACTATGCTGTAAAGCCACTCTCGCTTGCCAAGGGTTGCGTGGGCATTGCCTTCGCGACGCTTCTTTTGGAGCAGATCAGCGGCAACCTTTGCGAATTTGTTGGCCCTCGGTTCCTGTGAAGCCAACTTTTCGATCCGCTTTTGTTGGCTTGGGTCTTGGCCAGAAGCCAACAAACGTTTGGCCTCATCCCGCCTGTCGCGGGCTTCAGAAAGCGTGACATCGGGGTACGCGCCAACAGTCAGCTTTTTCTGCTTGCCATCGAACCGATAGGCCAATTGCCAGATTTTGCCGCCGGCTGGTGTGACCCAAAGCTGCAAACCGCCACCGTCGGATAGCTTTTGCGTCGTCTCCTTGCCCTTGGCGTTTCGAATAGCGATGTCCGTAAGGGGCATTTGTTGGCCTGCTATCCGTTGGCTTGGTGCACAGGCCAACAAGGAGGCCAACAAATCGCGCGGCTGTCAATGAACGACCATGACCACTGGTGGACTTCAGCCAACAAAAAACCCGCCTTTTGAGCGGGCTTTAAGTGGTTCCGGATGTCTCCGGCCTGCAATGTGGTGCCCAGGAAAGGACTCGAACCTTCACGATCTTTCAACCGCCAGCACCTGAAGCTGGTGCGTCTACCAATTCCGCCACCTGGGCATGGCCGTGCGTTTCGCCGTTTGTGCGCGCGTTGTCAACGCGCGTTTTTCAAGCGCTGTTGATTTTACGCTTTTGCGCCTGCCTTCGCCGTGTCGATAAGGGTTGCGAACCGGTCGAACAGGTAGTGGCTGTCCTGCGGGCCGGGCGAAGCCTCGGGGTGATACTGCACGGAGAAGGCCGGACGGTCGGAGACAGAGATCCCGGCGTTCGAGCCATCAAACAGCGAGACATGGGTTTCGACGACTGTTTTCGGCAGGCTGGTCGGGTCAACCGCAAAGCCGTGGTTCATCGAGGTGATTTCCACCTTGCCCGTGGCATGGTCCTTTACGGGGTGATTGGCCCCGTGGTGGCCCTGGTGCATTTTCATGGTGCGCCCACCAAGCGCAATCGCCATCATCTGGTGCCCAAGACAGATACCGAAGGTCGGTACTTTCTTGTCCAGCAAGGCCTTGATCACGGGCACAGCATACTTGCCGGTCTCGGCGGGATCCCCGGGACCGTTGGACAGAAATACGCCGTCGGGCTTCAGCGCGAGAATGTCGGCTGCGCTGGTTGTTGCCGGAACAACCGTCACGCGTGACCCGGTACGGGCCAACTGGCGCAGGATGTTGCGCTTGATGCCATAATCGATCGCAACCACATGGCGGACCGGAGCGGTCTGCGCCCCATAGCCCTTGCCAAGGGTCCAGTCTGTTTCAGTCCAGGTAAAGCGCTGGGTTGAGGTGACATCCGGCACGAGATCCATGCCAACCAGGCCTGGCCACTCCTGCGCTTCGCGCTTCAGCGCGGGAATATCAAAGTTGCCCGAGGGGTCGTGAATGATCACGCCGTTTGGCATGCCCTCATCGCGGATCTTCGCAGTCAGCGCGCGCGTATCAATGCCTGCAATGCCAACGATGTTGCGCGACTTCAGCCACTGATCAAGGTGGCGGGTTGCGCGCCAGTTCGCGGGCCCGGTGATGTCTGCCTTGAGCACCACGCCGCGCACGCCATTGGCCGAGGCCATGTTGATGGCTTCGATGTCTTCCTCGTTGGTGCCGACATTGCCGATATGAGGAAATGTGAAGGTGATGATCTGCCCGGCATAGGACGGGTCCGTCATGATCTCCTGATATCCGGTCATGGCGGTATTGAAGCAAACCTCGCCTACCCGCGAACCGGTGGCGCCAAGCCCGACGCCGGCAAGCACGGTTCCATCGGACAGGACGAGCAGTGCCGTCGGCTTGTCAGCCTCATTGTCTTGCATCATGACCCGGTCCCTCGTATCTGTTTCCTGCTTCGCACGCCTTGTCACGGCTGCAACGCGCCAGCCCCGGTTCGCTAGCGGACCGGCCTAGCGCGCGTCAACCCGCCCCTGTTCCTCTCCCCAGCCGGTCCATCCCATGCGCGATATCATCAACGAGGCTTTCAAGGCGGCCATGAAGGCGCAGGACAAGCGCAAGGTCTCGACCTTGCGGCTGATCATGGCTGCGCTGAAGGACCGCGATATTGAGGCGCGCGGCGCGGGCAAGGAGAAGATCACGGATGATGAACTCCTTGGTCTGATGCAGAAGATGATCAAGCAGCGTCAGGAATCGGCCGAAATCTATCAAAAGGCCGGGCGCGACGATCTCTACACCCAGGAAACCGAGGAAATCGTCATCATTTCAAGCTTCCTGCCCAAGCAGATGGATGATGCCGAGATTGCAGCTGTCGTGGCAGAGGCCATCAGCACAACGGGTGCCGCAGGCCTTCGGGACATGGGCAAGGTCATGGCGCATCTGAAGGCTGGATATGCCGGGCAGATGGATTTTGGCAAAGTGAGCGCGCTTCTCAAAGAAAAGCTGAAATAGCCGGAGACGGTCCATGATTTCGCATCGTGTTACGGGTGGGGGCGGAGTCGACCTTCATGTCGTGGAGGCGGGCGATCCAAAGGGCCGTCCGATTGTTTTTATTCATGGATGGTCCCAGAGCCATCTGGCCTGGCGCGCACAGCTTGAAGGTGAGCGGCTCAAGGGCTTTCGTCTGATTGCGTTTGACCTCCGGGGACATGGCGTCTCTGCCGCGCCGGAAGCTGCCTCCCAGTATCAGGATGGCGCCTACTGGGCCGGCGATGTGCTGGCCGTGATTCGCGCGCTGAAGCTTGTTGAGCCGGTTCTTGTCGGCTGGTCATATGGCACAATCGTGATTGGCGATTTCCTGCGCCGGCACAGGGATGTCAGGCTTGGCGGCGTGGTCACCGTGTGCGGGGCCACCGTGATGGGCCGCGTTGAGAACAGCTACCCGCCCGGAGCGGCGCTGAAGGCTTTCGCCGGGCCGTTGGTCGGCACGGACCGCACGGCGGAACTCAGTGCTGCCATCGGGTTCGTGCGCGCAGCCCAACATGTTGCGCCAGCGCCCGAGGCCTTGGCTGCGCAGGTCGGCTGGATGATGTGGACGCGACCTGATGTGCGCCGGAACATGTCAGCGCGCCTTGAGGATATGCGACCGGATCTGTCGAATGCGCGCTGCCCGCTCATGGTGATGCAGGGCGTCGAGGATCGGGTCGTGATCGCCGCGCAGGCACAGGGGCTTGCTGCGCTCAGGCCGGACGCAAAGCTGATGATGATGCAAGGCATTGGCCATCAACCCTTCGCCGAAGATCCGGATGCCTTCGACAAGGCCATTGCGCTGTTTGCTGCAGGGCACGCATGAGCGAGGCGCTGTCGCATCTCTTCGCCTCGCCCGTGTTGCGCCTTGAGCTTGAGGATCCGGCGCTTGTTGATGCGCTTTTGGGCGATTGCCGGCAGATTGCGCTTGATGACAGGGCGGGCAACCGCTGGGCCGAGGCTCACGGCTATCCCGGATACACGTCCTATGCGTCGCTTGATGATCTGCCGCGCCGTTCGGTGGCGATCAGCAAGCTTGTGAAGCGAATCGATCGCGCCGTTGCAGGGTTTGGCAAAACGCTCGAATTCGATCTGGGTGGCCGCAAA
Organism: Hyphomicrobiales bacterium; assembly: GCA_027487195.1. GTDB lineage: Bacteria > Pseudomonadota > Alphaproteobacteria > Rhizobiales > UBA4765 > JAIYEB01. Next base: position 3,640 of record JAIYEB010000289.1, read on the forward strand.
CTGGTTCTTGATGCGATCTGGATCAATGTTCTGGAGCCTGGCGGGTTTCATACCGGCCATATCCACCCGAACTCCGTGATCTCCGGCACGTTCTATGTCGCAGTGCCCGACGGGGCGTCCGCGATCCGCTTTGAGGACCCGCGTCTTTCGATGATGATGGCGCACCCGCCGAGAAAGCCGAGGGCAGCGTCAAAGCCCTTCGTGTCGTTTTCTCCGATGCCGGGCACGCTGCTGCTTTGGGAAAGTTTCCTGCGCCACGAAGTGCCGCTGAACCAGGCCGACAGCGAGCGCATTTCGATCAGCTTCAACTACGCCTGGCGCTAGATCCCGACCCCCAAAAAGCTAGCCCTTGATCGCTTTGGACATGGCGCGCGCATCCGCAACCGGCAAAGGCACATAACGCGCGCCGAGGGCTGACGCGATCCGGGCTGCGCGCTCCTGCGGGCGGGGCGCGGTATCAATCACAACAGTTGGAATGTTTGCAGCGCGAACGGATTGCGCGATCTGCGTTGCATCGGCTTCGGCTTTTGCGCGCCCCTGGGTGCCATCCCTGGCAATGTTGGCGGCGCCATCGGTCAGCAGAACCAGGGCTGGCTTCATGCCCTTTCGCCGGATCGACAGCGCAAGCATCAGGCCAGCCTCGATAGCGCCCGCGAGTGGCGTTCCCCCGCCGCCGGGAAGCCCTGCGAGCTGGCGCTTTGCCCTTGCGAGCGAGCGGGTTGGCGCCAAAGCGAGGTCAACGCCGCGCCCGCCAAACGCTATCATCGCGACCTCATCGCGGCGGATGTAGCACTCGGCCAGCAACAACTCGACCGCACCCTTGGCCTCGCCCAGCCGGTTGAGGGCAGACGAGCCCGAGGCGTCGACTAAAAACACGGTCGTCGTGCGCTCGGCCTTCTCGAAACGCTTGGTCCTAAGGTCATCGCGACGCACTTCGATGCGACCCGGCTGGTCAGCCCGCGCGCGGATCCGCTGCCAGGGTGCTGCCGTGCGCAAGGTTGCGATCAGCGACAGGCGCGCGCCCGTGCGCGGATCGCCGCGCTCAACACCAGCGGGCCTGCCGCGATCCTTCGATTTGTTCATGCCGCCGCCCCGGCTGGCAACGCTTGCGGAGGAGCGCCGCGGCAGGCCTGCTGCAATCTGGGCCAACAAGCCCGCCGGGATTGCCGCCTTCACAGCGTCAAGCACGCGCTCTTCCAGGGGGCCGTCCTGCTGTTGTTCGGTTTCAGCCTCGCTTGAGCTGGCCTCGTTGTCGGGTGGTGGTGGCGGAGGCGGGTCCTGTTCTGCCTCGTTCGCCTGTGGCAGCCGGGTGGCACGATGGGCAAAGACGAGGCTTGCAGCGAGCCGCGCATCCGCTTCTTCCACGCTGTCCCGACCCGCAAGTGCGGCAAGCCGGCGCGCCGTTTCAACGGCAAAGCGACTGGCACGCATGCTGTCGACACCAAGCGCAAGGCCGGTTTCCACAAGGGCCGCAAGAAA
>JAIYEB010000215.1 GCA_027487195.1 Hyphomicrobiales bacterium
ATGATGGTGCCGCTCTCGCTCCTGATGGATCAGCCCTGGACGCTTCCTGTCCCGACGCTGCCCGCAATCGCCGCAGTCCTTGCGCTTGCCCTTGCCTCAACAGCATTGGCCTATGTCCTTTACTTCAACATTGTTGCGCGCGCCGGCGGCACAAACGCATCGCTTGTCACGCTGCTCATTCCTGCCTCGGCCATCCTGCTTGGAATGTTTGTGCTCGGGGAGAGAATATCGCCGGCCGAATTCGCCGGTCTCGGGCTGATCCTTGCCGGTCTGATCGTGATTGACGGGCGGCTTTTCACCAAAGGCGGAGCTGCACCTCCAAAGCCGGGCTGACACGCGGCGCCAAGATCAGCTACAGCACGGGGGATGATCTTCTCCCGGACGCTCAAGGCACTATGGGGCAGCGCTGCGTTGCTGCTCACACTGACCGCGCTCCAGTGGGGCGGCAATGCCGTCGCCAGCCGCGCGTCCGTTGGCGAAATCGGACCTTTGACGCTGACCTCGCTCCGCTGGGTCGGGGTCTGCTTGATCATGTTGCCGCTGATGGGTGCAAAGGTCTGGAGCTATCGCTCCGTCCTCCTGCCACTCTGGCCAAAGCTCCTGCTGACGTCATTCCTCGGCTACACCGCCTTCAACACCTTGATGTACACCGCAGCTCAGCACACCAGCGCAATCAACATCGGCATTCTGCAAGGATCGATCCCTGTTTTCGTCCTCCTTGGCGCGCTGGCTCTCTACGGAACCAAGGTCACGGGGCAACAGCTCGCAGGGGTCGCGATCACGATTGTGGGCGTGCTCATGGTCGCAACGCGCGGCCAACTGAATGCGCTTCTGGAACTGAGCTTCAACATCGGCGATCTCTGGATGATCGCGGCCTGCGCCTTCTACGCCATGTACACGGTGCTTCTCAGGGATCGACCAGAGGTGCCAGGCCTCGTGTTTTTTACGGTACTGGCTGGCCTGGCGCTGATCATCTCGATGCCGCTGCTCATATTCGAGGTTTCAACCCAGGCCGTGGCCATGCCAACGGCAAAGGGCTGGGCAATCGTCGCGTTCGTCTGCCTTCTGCCTTCGCTGTTGTCTCAGATCCTGTTCATGCGCGGTGTTGAGCTGATTGGCCCGGGCCGCGCGGGGATTTTCGTCAACCTCGTGCCCGTGTTTGCGGCCTTCCTCGCAGTCGTGCTGCTTGGCGAACCGTTTGGCTGGTATCATGGGGCGGCGCTTGTGCTTGTTCTTGGCGGTATTGCCGTTGCAGAACGCGGCAGGTCAGGCTGAAGCGGCACGCCACTGAGTTCAATCGAAGGAGCCTCGTGCCATGACCTCATCTCCCCGCACCCTACGCCTTCATGGCGACGACGACGTGATCGTGGCTCTCGACACAATTCCGGCAGGAACGGTTATCGATGGAGTTGTGGCTAGCAGTCGTATTCCCCGTGGCCACAAGCTCGCCATGACAGCGATTGCCATGGGCGCGCCAGTGCGCAAGTTCGGCCAGACCATCGGATTCGCCTCCGAGGCGATCCCCCCCGGAAGCTGGGTGCACGACCATAACTGCAGCTTCGCTGCGGTCGCGCACGAACATCACTTTGCGAGCCAGATCAAAGACGTCGAAAGACTGGCGCCTGAGATGGCGTCGACGTTCATGGGCTATCGCCGGCCAGATGGCCGGGTTGGAACGCGCAATTATGTCGGCATTCTGACGTCGGTGAACTGCTCGGCATCGGTTGCGACCTTCATTGCCGAGGAACTGAACCGCTCGGGTGTTCTGGCCGAATACCCCAATATCGACGGGGTCATTCCTCTGGTGCATGGCACAGGCTGCGGGCTCGATTCAGAGGGCGAGGCCCTCGATCTCCTGCAACGCACCACATTCGGCTATGCGACGAACCCGAACATGGGCGCGACCATCATGGTCGGTCTTGGCTGCGAAGGTTTTCAGATCGCGCGCTACAAGGAAGCCTACGGCCTCAAGGAGAGCGAGACCTTCCGCAGTTTCACGATCCAGGACAGCGGCGGAACGCGCAAGACCGTCGCTGCCGGGGTCGACGCAATCCGCGCGATGTTGCCGGTGGTGAACCGGGCGGTCAGGACAAAAGCTCCGGCAAGCGAGCTGATGCTGGCGCTTCAATGCGGCGGCTCGGATGGCTACTCTGGCATCACCGCCAATGTCGCGCTGGGCGCGGCGGTGGACATACTGGTCGCCGAAGGCGGCACGGCCATCCTATCTGAAACGCCCGAAATCTATGGCGCGGAACACCTGCTGACAGCTCGCGCACGAAACGCCGACGTCGGACATGCGCTGCTTGATGTGATCGCGTGGTGGGAAGACTACGTCGCGCGCAACAGGATGAGCATGAACAACAACCCCTCACCTGGAAACAAGCTGGGCGGCCTGTCGACAATCCTGGAAAAGTCCCTTGGCGCAGCTGCAAAGGGTGGAACAACCACGCTTGAAGCCGTTTATCGCTACGCCGAGCGGGTGACGACGCGTGGTTTCGTTTTCATGGATACGCCGGGCTATGATCCCGTTTCGGCAACGGGACAGGTCGCGGGTGGCGCAAACCTCATTGCATTTACCACCGGCCGCGGATCCGCCTACGGCTGCAAGCCAACACCATCGATGAAGCTCGCGACAAACTCCGATGTTTTCCAGCGCATGAGCGAGGACATGGATATCGATTGCGGCACAATTCTCGAAGGCGTCCCGATCGAGGCCAAGGGACGCGAGATCTTCAACCAGCTTCTGCGAACGGCGTCAGGCGAGAAAACCAAGTCCGAACAGCTCGGCTATGGCGGGGCCGAGTTCGTGCCATGGCAGATCGGCGCGACGATGTAAGCCGGCCAATCTTTGGGCTCATCGCGAAATGCGCAATTGCCCAAGATCGCTGGCGATGGAACGAAACACACCCGTCAACTGGCTCGCGTTGGTGATGTTGTAGTAGAGCTCCGGTGAGCTGGCGCAGTCGCGAAGGAGCTGTTCTGACCCGTCCAGAACGCGAACGGTGTAGACGCGAAGGCCGGCGTCACGGGCATTCGTGCAAGCCTGGCGCGAGCGCGCATCGATCGCAGATCGGCTGTAGGTCCAGCGGTTCTGGGTGTTATCGCCATCGGTCAGAACGACCATGGCCCTGACGAGCGTGCGATCTGGCCTCACGGCAGCACCTTCGATCAGCGGCTGGCCGGGAGACAGAACATGCATGCCCCAGACAACACCGATCGTCAGGTTCGTGTTTCCGCTAGCGCGCATCAGATCAACATGGCTGTTCAGCTGCGTCCAGTCGCTCGTAAGCGGCATGATCGGCGCAAGCCCGCACGTCTGGCTTGCGGGATAGAGCGTTTGTGCATTGCCGGCGAAGGGCGCAACATCCCGCGTGTCGTTCGGCTGCTCCCGGTCCGCCATGCAGCCAGGCCATGCCACCGGTGTGGGGGGGCGCACACCCACGGGAAGCGCCGCAAAATCAACATGGGCTGGCGAAATCGCTGCGGTCTGGATGCGCACCTGCGTATCAAACGGCACAATCCCAACCCGCACCCGCACCATTGGATTGGCCATGGCCTGAAGATCCTGAAGCATTGCGCGAGTTGCAGCTTTCAGCTCGGTCAGCTTTTGCCCGGCCATCGAGCCGGTGTTGTCGAGAACAAGCGCCACATCGAGGTCGCTGACAGCGGCGGTCGCCACGGACGCTGCTGTCACGCCGATATCCGAGACGCCAATCAAACGCAGCAGGCCGGTCTGGGTCAAATGGGGAGAAGCGGTCCGCACCGTCATGGTTGCGCCATTGATGATGATCTCGGGCGTCACGTTCCTAAGCCGTTGCGGGAGATTTGCTGCGACAAGGTCAAGGGCTTCCTGACGCGCCGCCGCCTCGCCGCGCACTGTTGCTTTGCTACCGGCAAGGGCTGCAGCGTCAAACGCTTCCTGGATCGTGGCGCGATCTCGAACCGCCATGGCGTAGTCGATCGAGACGCCAACCATTGTGAGGATCGGAACCGCAGACAGCGCAAACACAATGGCGACAGTCGCGTCGATGTTGCGGCGGAACCGGCCCAGAACTCGCTTCAACGTACCCGGCATGACGGCATTCTCCTCATGGATCAGCAAGAGAAGACGCCCAGAGGTGTGAAGTCCGGCTCTAGAAATTCATTAGGATTTGAGACAACCCACCTCGACCATTTGGAATGGCCGAGGCGATCTGTTGGACTATGGCGTTGTATCCAGGATCAGGCGGGCGATCTCGTTGTTGCTGCCATCAAGGTAGCTGTAGAGCGTGGCACCGCTGTCACCCCCGAAGTTGTTGGTTGTCTGAACGCTTTCGCCGGCCTGCAACTGCTGCGAAACTGTGTCGTTTCCATTGACATAGATGCGAAGTTCATTCGACGATCCCTGAGCCCTACCCGTCAACGCTGCGATATCGGCGGCACTCAGATCAAGCGTCAGGCCCACCCAAAAATCGAGCAGGTTCAGTTCCTCGATGTTTGTGACCGAAGCGAGCAGGTTCGTCTCCGTGACATTATCGTTGTCAATCACCAGCGTGTCGTAGCCGCTGCCACCATCGGCAACCATTGTACCGCCGAACACGGCACCGTTGACGATCAGCCTGTCATTGTCGGCATCGCCGAAGAGCCTGTCGGTACCTGCGTA
>JAIYEB010000098.1 GCA_027487195.1 Hyphomicrobiales bacterium
ACGTTTTTCACCGTATGGACCAACGTCTTTGATCGCGCCGGGCTGAAGCCAGGCGAGACCTTGCTGATCCATGGCGGCACCTCAGGTATCGGAACGACCGCGATCCAGCTTGCAAAAGCTTTCGGCTCCACGGTCATCACAACTGCAGGCGGAGCCGCCAAGACCGAAGCCTGCCGTGCGCTCGGGGCCGATCTTGCCATCGACTATCGCAGCGAAGACTTTGTCGAGGTTGCCCATGCGTTCACCTTGGGTCGCGGCGTTGATGTGATCCTCGACATGGTTGGTGGCACTTACGTCCAGCGCAACTATGCGGCTGCTGCCGATCGCGGACGGATTGTCCAGATCGCCTTCCTCGAAGGCTCAAAGATTGAACTAGATATGAGACCCCTGATGATGAAGCGCCTGGTTCACACGGGCTCGACGTTGCGCCCGCGCACGATAAGCGAAAAGGCGGCCATTGCATCAGCGCTTGAACAGTCCGTTTGGCCGCTGCTCGCCGCAGGCGTCGTCAAGCCGATCATCCATTCGCAGTTTGCCCTGGCCGATGCGGCCAAGGCGCATGCCCTCATGGAGAGCTCAACCCATGTCGGCAAGATCATGCTGCAGGTTGCAGGCGACGCTTGAGCACTGGCCAAATCGAATGCGCCAGCGAAAGCACTTGGCGTCTGGCATGCGACAGGGTTATACGGATGAGGAACTCCCGTCATCCCGGATCGAGATGACACTTCCTCCCGGCTGACGGCCGGGGCGAAGATCGGGGCCCCCTGCGTTTCAAGAGGTCAGAGATGTCCACTTCCCCCCTGATGCCAAAGGCGACTGCGGTCTGGCTTGTCGAGAATACATCCCTCAGCTTCGAGCAGATCGCTGAGTTCTGCAGGCTGCACCCTCTGGAAGTGAAAGCCATCGCGGATGGCGATTCAGCCCAGGGGATCCGCGGGCTCGATCCGATCAACTCGGGTCAGATCACGCGCGATGAGATCATCAAGGGCGAGGCCGACAGCGGCTATCGCATCAAGGTGCAAGAGTCGCGCGTGCGGGTGCCAGAGCAGAAGAAGGGCCCGCGCTACACGCCCGTTTCACGCCGCCATGACCGCCCGAACGCCATTTTGTGGATTCTGCGCAATCATGCCGAACTCAAGGACGCGCAGATCATGCGCCTTGTCGGCACCACAAAGTCCACCATTGCGCAGTTGAGGGACCGCACGCACTGGCAGATCAACACGCTTGTGCCCCAGGATCCCGTCACGCTTGGGCTGTGCTCGCAGATTGATCTCGACATGGAAGTCGGGCGCGCCTCGAAGGGGCAGCCGGTTCAGGAAGAGCCAATCAACACGCTGGTGCCGGCCGACCAGTCCACGCGCATCCACGAAGACCAGGCCGAGCGCGCCCGCGAGCGCGGCGTCGATCTGTCCCAGGTCTTCGCAAAGTTCGGCAAGAACGAGGGCTGAACCAAACCACTGGTCCAGAGTGGGGAGCCGCGCACGGCACCCCACCTGGGATCAGAGCGGTGATTGCGGCACCCCGGCCCTATCGTCGAGCCTTCGCCCATGGCATGAGGCTCGCCATGTCCACGACAAAACCCACTTCTGTTGAACCGCCAGCGATCGCCGTTGAGGCGTTGAGCAAGCGCTATGGCGCGACGCTCGCTGTCAGTTCCGTGTCGTTTACGATCCCGCGCGGTTCGGTGACCGCGCTTTTGGGCGGCAACGGCGCTGGCAAGACAACAACAATTGGCATGATCATGGGCCTGGTGGTGCCAACCGAAGGGCGCGTCAGCGTCCTTGGCGTTGACATGGCAACCCAGCCGCATCTCGTGCGGGGCCGAATGAACTTCGAAAGTCCGTACGTTGACATGCCGCACCGCCTGACCGTGCGCCAGAACCTCAACGTCTTCGGCAGGCTTTATGGCGTGCCGGACCTGAAGGAGACGATCCAACGCATTGCAACGGATCTGGCGCTTCTCGAGGTCATGGAACGCCCCTCAGGCCGACTGTCTGCTGGCCAGAAAACCAGGGTGGCGCTGGCCAAGGCGCTGATCAATGACCCCGACGTTCTCCTGCTTGATGAACCGACGGCTTCGCTTGATCCTGACACCGCAGACTGGGTCAGGACGCACCTAGAAGCCTATCGGTCCCGCAAGAACGCAACGATCCTGCTCGCATCCCACAACATGGCCGAGGTTGAGCGACTGGCCGATCGCGTCATCATGCTGAAGCGTGGTGAGATCGTGGATGATGCAGCGCCGCGCGCGCTGCTTGAGAAGTATGGGCGAAGCGATCTGGAGGATGTGTTCCTCGACGTTGCACGCGGGCGGGGTGCTGCAGCATGAGCGGTCTCGCACCTGGTTTCGACAACGGTTCGCTGCGGCGCATTTCCGCGCTGGTGCTGCGCCATTGGTATCTCCTGTCCTCGTCCTGGCCACGGCTTCTCGAGCTGATCTACTGGCCTGCGGTGCAAATGCTGATGTGGGGCTTCCTGCAGATGTATGTGGCCCAGTCCGGCTCGGCGATTGCGTTTGCCGCCGGCGCCTTCATTGCAGGCGCCATGCTCTGGGACATTCTGTTTCGCGGCCAGCTCGGCTTTTCCATGTCGTTCCTGGAAGAGGTCTGGTCGCGCAACATGGGCAACCTGTTGATGACACC
>JAIYEB010000398.1 GCA_027487195.1 Hyphomicrobiales bacterium
GCTGTCTTGTTGGCGTTCATGAACTCGACCGCCTGGCGGTGGATGCGCATCATGGTGCGAACCAGATCCGGGTCGGTCCGTGTCGTGTCCTCATGGGTTGTCATGACCATGTTGAGCCCGCCCATGGAGGTGCCATAGGGGTACTCGACAAGCTGACCAACGCCGGATGTGATCGACAGGCCGGGGCCGGGCTCTGCGCCCACGTAGGCGTCAATGTCACCGCGCGCGAGCATGGCGTTCATTTCGCCAAATGGAACGCGAACAGCGGTCACGTCGCGGATCGACATGCCCTCCATGCGCAAACGCTCCATGATGAACACTTCCTGCGTCGAGCCGGGCCAGATGCCAACCCGCTTGCCGCGCAGATCGCGAACGGTCTTCACATCAGAGCCAGCGCGCGAAACGACGCCCATGCCGCGATTGGAGAAGGCGCCGATGACGACAACAGGTTCGCCAGCTGCCGCGCCAAGCGTTGCTGCGGCAATGCCGTAGGCGCCAAAGTCGACCGACTTCGTGACAACGCCATTCTTGCCATCGGTCGGGCTGTCGAAGGTCGTGATTTCAATGCGAATGTTGGCCGGTGCAAAACGCTCGTAGAAGAACGGCGGCATGGAGTGGATCAGCCGCAAGGAGCCCATTTTCACGACGCGCGGGGTCTGGGCAATGGCGGGGGCGGCCAGCATGGCGGCACCGGCACCGAGAAGGAACGTACGACGCTTCAACATGTTAGTCTCCTGTGTGAGGATGGCGGTTCAGGCGGTGGAGGGTTTGGCGATGCTGGCGATGTAGGCCCGCCATCCGCCGAGAGCTGAGATGTCTTCCGCGCCGGCAAGGCCTGCCGGTTCGACCAGAAAGCCTTTCGGCGTTGCGCCATCGGCAAGGCGCACCGTGCCAATGCCAAGCGGCGAGGGAATGCCATTGACGAAGGTGCCAAACCCCTGCGCAGGCAAGGCCCAGACCTCGCAGGCAATCGCAGCACCTGCGCCATCCTCGATGCGCAGCAGCCCGGGCCGCTTGGGAGGTCCGCCAGCCAGCGCAAAGAATCGATAGTCGCGCGTCGTTTCTGCGGTTCGAACGAAAACGCCGCCGCGTGAGGTCAGTTCGCCGTTGAGCGGCATTCCGCTCAGGTGCGCACCAACCACAACAATTTCTATCATTTCGGACGTGACGGTCATGTCTGCTCCAGGGCAGCAACGTCGAGCGCGCCGCGCGGCACGGCGATAAGCTGTTCAAAACGCTGGCCAAAACGAGCCAGTTCAAGGTCACTCTCGCGCGGACCAATCAACGTGATCCCTGCCGGCAACCCATCCGCACGAAACGGGCCGGGCACACTCAGCGCTGCAAGATCTAGGAGGTTCACGAAGTTTGTGTAGGTCCCAAGCCGGCTATTGGGGCCAATCGGATCAGCCTCAAGATCGGCGAGCGTCGGGAAGATCGGCGCTGTGGGAACAACCAGCGCGTCAATCGACGACCAGACCGCTTCGCTTTCGCGCTTGAGCGCGGCCAACCGATAAAGCGCCTCGAACGTGTCGGTTGCTGAAAAGCCGGCAGCCTTCCCGATAATGGCGCGGGTGACCGGCAAAAGCGCGCCCGGGTCGCGCGTCATCAGGTCACGAACCACAGAATGCCGCTCGGCAACCCATGGCCCTTCGTAGAGAAGTCGTGCCACTGCAAAAAAGCCGGTCATGTCAATTTCGACCGTTTCGTGTGCAAGCGGCAACAGCCGTTCGAGCGCAGCATCAAAGGCTGCGGCCATGACGTTATCGCCAAAGAACAGGCGGTCCTCACGGCGCGGGATGCCCAACCGCGTGATTTTGCGCGGCTGTTTTGTCATTGGCTCGCGCGAATAGGGATCTGCCGGGTCATATCCCTGCATGACCCTGAACGCAGCCTCTGCATCGGCGATCTGTGTCGCAAACACAGAAACGCAGTCGAGCGTCCGGCAGGCCGGAACAACACCAGCGGTTGATACGAGACCAAGGCTTGGCTTCAGGCCGACAAGATTGTTGAGGCCCGCAGGAACGCGGCCTGATCCGGCAGTGTCTGTGCCAAGTGCAAACGTGGCGATGCCGTGCGCAACCGCAATGGCCGAGCCGGAACTTGATCCGCCGGGAACGCGGGTTTTGTCGAAGCTGTTCAGGGGTGGTTGATAGGGCGAGCGAACACCGACAAGGCCGGTCGCAAACTGGTCGAGATTGGTTTTGCCAATGAAGACTGCGCCCGCGGCCTTCAGCTTTCCAACGACATGCGCATCCGCTTCGGCCACACGCGAAAAGGCGGCGCATGCAGCCGTTGTGGCAACGCCTTTGACGTCGATGTTGTCCTTGACCGCAAACGGAACGCCCCAAAGAGGGTGGGTGCCTTTATCAAAGGGCGGCAGCGCATCGATTTGGGCCTTGAGCTGCGCGCGATCAGGCCGTGAGATGAAGATGCCATTGTCGCCAGTTGCAGCAATGCGATCTTCGACAAGATCGAGCATGGCGCGCGCGCTGGCGCCTGCCGCATAGGCGGCATGAAGCGATGCAAGATCAACGGATGTGATGTGTGTGCTGGCCATCTCTGGATGACCACTACGCAATGGGTATGCCAGTTACCGTGCGACCGTCAGGATTGCCCATTATTCAAACAAAACGTGTTTTGTTCGATGCCGGTCGGCCAAGTGCAGATCAAATGCTATGCAAATGCCTGCAAAAGCGGCAGCTCATGCGACCGCCTCGAACGGCTTGCGCAGGAGCAGGACGCCACGCGTTGGCAGCGTCGTGGCAGGGCTGGAGTTGATCCATTCCCTGGGCTATCGCGCTTCGCTGATGGGGGATGATTGACCATGGCCATTCGACCGCTGCTCTACTTTCCGCATCCGCGTCTGCGCGAACAGGCGCGGGAGGTCGCCAGTTTTGACGGGGAGCTCTCCGATCTGGTTCAGGACCTGACGGATACGATGCGGGCAGCGCCCGGGATCGGCATCACCGCACCCCACATCGGCGTTTTGCTCAGGGTCGTTGTCTTGCAGCTCGCAAGCCAAGAGCCGGTTCGCTCCTA
>JAIYEB010000128.1 GCA_027487195.1 Hyphomicrobiales bacterium
AGGCCGGTGACATGCGGGTTTGCGATCATGACGCCCGCCTGTTCAAAGCCTGCGATGATCTCGGCTGTGCGCTCGCGCGACGTGTACTTCATGACCGGCAACGCCGAGCAGGTCACGCGCCCGCCAAAGCGAATGACTTCGAGATGCGCCATGACTTCGGGATAAAACTGCTCGTGCATGGCCATGATCGAGGCCTTCAGGCGGTCCGGTGGATACAGGCACTGGAGATAGGAATGGCTCCTGTCGGCTTTGAGCACCTGCAATGTCGTGTGGTTCCAGCAATATTCGTAGAGTGGCGTTGCGCCCGGGCGCTCATCTGTGGGCCTGGATAGCGTGATGCGCCCGCCAAACCCTGCCATCAGGCTTGCGAAAACCTCGAGTGAGGGCTCTGCAATCATGGCAGCGAGCACGTGCGCGCCCTCCGGGATATGGGCCTTTAGGTCTGGCCAGTAGGAGGGAAGTGGCGAAACGATGGGCGCCAGGTTCTTCTTTGCGATGCCGTCGGCGTGCCCGGCAGCCAGGGCAGCATCCACGCAAGCCGAGAAGTCATCGAACGCAACGATAACGTCGTGCCAGGCCTGCGCCGGTGCGGTTGGCAGCTCAAGGGCGGTAATGAAGCCCGTCGTGCCGTAGGCGCGGTTGATTTTCTGGGCTGCATCGGCCCGAAGCTCGAGGATGCGCGGCTCTGCCTCAATCGTGATAACGCGCGCGGCAAGAATGTTGCCTGGCTCGCGCAAGCCGCCCCACGTCACCGAACCCACGCCACCCGAGCCGCCCGCAATATGGCCGCCAATCGTTGCCGTGCGCTTGGTTGAGGGGTGCATGCGCAACTCGGCCCCGGTCATGCGCAGCGCCTCATCAAGCGCGCCCATGTTGGTTCCAGCGCTAACCCGCACCGCGCCGGGCTTGATCCACTCAATCCCGGTGAGTTGACACATGTCGATCAGGAGCCCGCCTGCAAGCGGCACTGCCTGGCCATAGTTTCCCGTGCCAGCACCCCTTGGGGTCAGCGGCACACGGTGCGCGACGGCGGCGCGAATGATCCGAACCAGTTCTGCTTCGCTGCGGGGCGTCAGAATCGCATCCGCCGAGCACTTGGCCAGATCCTCGTTCAGGATCGGCGAGTACCAGAAAAAGTCACGCGAGCGGCGGCGCACACGCACCGGATCGCGTTCGATCTCGATGCCTTCAAGATCGGCAAGGGTACTCTCGATGTTCGCGGGGGATGCCCGGTAAAGCGTGTCCATGCTGTCATGCTCCCTTGCGCGAAGATCGCTGCGGCTTGCCAGCGCACACTGACTTGACCAGCCGTCGCATGGCGTTCTCATCCAGCCCCTGTCAAGGTAGCGCAATGTTCGACACGATCATCGCCTATGAAACAGTCATCCGGCTCAGCGTTTTTGCCGGAATGCTCCTGGTCATGGCCACGGCCGAAATCGTTTGGCCGCGCAGGGACGCACTGTTTGGTCGCCTGCGCCGCTGGCCATCCAATCTTGGCATCGTCGTTGTGAATTCGGCTGTGCTGCGCCTTGTCATGCCCATCATGGCTGTTGGTGCGGGCGTGTGGGCTGAAGGGGCAGGCGTCGGCGTCTTGAACTGGCTTCAGTTTCCCTGGTGGCTGTCCTTGCTGATTGCCGTTGTCGTGCTCGATTTCTCGGTGTGGTTCCAGCATGTCGTGACCCACCGAGTGCCCTGGCTGTGGCGGCTGCACCGCATGCATCACGCCGATCTCGACTTTGATGTCACGACAGGTCTGCGCTTTCACCCCATCGAGATTGTGCTGTCGATGCTCTGGAAGATTGTCGTGGTGGTTGCGCTCGGGGCGCCTGCGGCGGCAGTTGTGATCTTTGAGGTGTTGCTGAACGCCGGTTCGTTGTTCAGTCACGCCAACCTGCGTCTGCCGTCAGTCGTTGACCGCGTTCTGCGGGCGGTGATTGTCACGCCTGATGTCCACCGCGTGCATCATTCGGTGGTCCCGTCCGAGACCCATTCGAACTTCGGCTTCTGCTTCATCTGGTGGGATCGCCTGTTCAGCACATATCGCGAGGCGCCTGCCGCAGGTCATGATGCCATCAAGATCGGCCTGCCAATCCTGCGCGAGCCGGACGAACTCCGGCTCGACCGCATGCTGACGCAGCCTTTCCGAGACAAGCCCTAGGAACTCTGCAAGCTCAGTCTTGCCTAGCGCCAGGCCAGCAGCAGCCTTTCAAGCCGCCCGAGACCCCATCCGATGGTGAGGCCCAGGAGCGAAAGGACCAGAACGCCTGCCAGCAACTGATCGGTCTGCATCAGATTGCCGGCCTGCATCACGAACGCGCCGATGCCGAATTGGGCGCCAATCATCTCGGCAGCCACGACAAGCAGCAGCGCAATCGAGGACGAGATGCGCAGGCCTGACAGAATGCCCGGCATGGCGCCTGGCAGCATGACCTTCATCAGGATGTCGAACGTCGAGACATCAAAGGACTGTGCCATGCGGATGAGATTGCGCGGAACATTGTCGAACGCGCTGTAGGTCGCAACCGTCATTGGAAAGAAGACGCCAAGCGCAATTGTCGCAATCTGTGAAGCCTCGCCAATGCCAAGCCACAGGACGAGAATGGGCATGATCGCGATCTTCGGGATCGGGAACAGGGCTGAAACAAGCGGAATGCCGATCGAACGTGTTGCGGTGAACAG
>JAIYEB010000214.1 GCA_027487195.1 Hyphomicrobiales bacterium
AGAACTGTTCGAGGTCGGATTTTCAGAAGGAAGCGCGCTATGATCCCGATGGAAGGTGGCGCCCAGGCCAGCACCACAACCTACTCAGCGATGAAGGAGACCATGCTGTCTCCCCGCTTCTACACCACCGACCACGAGGCGATGAACGCCGTCGATGTGTCGAGTGTCCAGGCGGAATGGGACTATGTCATCGGCGAGCTCAGGGCCGACTACAACAAGGGCCATTTCCAGCGCTCGCCCGAGTTCGATCAAGTCAGCCTCGACGATATGCCCGAGGGCCTGCGTGAGGAATTCAAGGACTTCCTGGTTAGCTCACTGACCGCCGAATTCTCGGGCTGCGTGCTCTATGCCGAGCTCAAGAAGCGCATGACCAACCCCGATGTGCGCGAACTGTTCGCGCTGATGGCCCGCGATGAAAGCCGCCACGCCGGCTTCATCAACGAGAGCCTGAAGGGGCTTGGGATCGGTATCGATATGGGCTTTCTCGCCCGCTCGAAGAAGTACACCTACTTTGCACCGAAATTCATCTTCTACGCGACCTACCTGTCCGAGAAGATCGGATATGCGCGCTACATCACGATCTTCCGCCACCTCGAGCGCAACCCGCAATATCGGATCCACCCGATCTTCAAGTGGTTCGAACAGTGGTGCAACGACGAGTTCCGCCACGGCGAGGCGTTTGCCGTTCTGATGCGCTCGGACCCCAAGCTGCTTGAGGGTCGCAATCGGCTCTGGATCCGCTTCTTCCTGATCGCGGTCTATGCGACCATGTATGTGCGTGACCACATGCGGCCTCATTTTCACAAGGCCATGGGTCTGGATCCGGACGATTATGACCGGCGCGTGATCTCGCTGACATCAGAGATCTCGAAGCAGGTGTTCCCGTTCACCATCGACACCGATCACCCGGCCTTCTGGCGTGGGCTCGACCGTCTGGCGAAGATCGGGCAGACCAATGAGGCCGAGGGCAAGCCAAAGACGCTTGCAGCCCGCCTGCGACGAATGGGCCGCACAACGGTTGCAGTCGCGACATTTGCGCGCCTTTACACCCTGCCGGTTAAGCGTCATGCGCTGCCTGCAACTGTACGCCTGCAACCGGTCTGGTGAGTGATGGATTTCGAGAGCTTCTTCAAAAGCCGCCTGTCTGATCTGCGTTCTGATGGCAATTATAGGGTTTTTGCCAATCTTGAACGTGCGGTTGGCAAGTTCCCCAACGCCACCTTCCACGGACCGGACGGCCCGAAGCCGGTGACGATCTGGTGTTCGAACGACTATCTCGGCATGGGCCAGAACGCCTCGGTCCTTGAGGCCATGCACCACGCGCTCGATACGTGTGGCGCAGGCGCAGGCGGCACGCGCAACATCTCAGGCACGAACCACGAGCATGTCAGGCTCGAGCAGGCGCTTTCAAAGCTTCATAACAAGGAAGCCGCTCTCCTGTTCACGTCCGGTTATGTCTCGAACTGGGCGAGCCTGAGCACGCTCGGCGCAACAATCCCGAACGTCGTGATCCTGTCGGATGAGGGCAATCACGCCTCGATGATCGAAGGCATTCGCCACAGCCGCGCCGACAAGCTGCGCTTTCGCCATAACGATGTGGCCGATCTGGAACAAAAGCTCGCGTCGCTTGACCCGAATGTTCCAAAGATCGTGGCGTTTGAGTCCGTCTACTCCATGGACGGCGATATCGCGCCCATCGGCGACATTTGCGATGTGGCCGAAAAGTATGGCGCGATGACCTACCTCGACGAGGTCCACGCGGTTGGCATGTATGGTCCAACCGGCGCAGGCATTGCCGAGCGTGATGGCGTCGCTGACCGCATCACACTGATCGAAGGGACGTTGGGCAAGGCGTTTGGCGTCGTTGGCGGCTATGTCGCCGGATCCACGGCGCTGTGCGATTACATCCGCAGCTTTGCCTCAGGCTTCATCTTCACAACCGCCCTGCCCCCGGTTGCCGCCGCCGGCGCGCGCGCTGCAATCGAACATCTCATGGCCTCATCCATCGAGCGCGACCGCCAGAAGGAACGTGTTGCGCGCGTGCGCGCTGCCCTTGATCGGGCTGGCATTCCCCACATGGCGAATGAAAGCCATATCGTCCCGGTCATGGTCGGCGATGCGTTCCGCTGCAAGGCGATGAGCGACGCGTTGATGCGCAACTTCGGCATCTACGTCCAGCCGATCAATTACCCGACCGTGCCGAAGGGAACCGAGCGCCTGCGGGTGACACCAACGCCGCTCCATTCGGATGCAGATATCGATCACCTCGTTCATGCACTGGGCGTCGTTTTTGGCTCGGACATGATCGCGGCCAAGGCAACGGCGGCCTGATAAAGCGATGGGCATAGCCTACCCCTTCTCCGCCATTGTCGGTCAGGAGGAGCTCAAACGTGCACTGCTCCTTGCCGCTGTCGACCCTTCGATTGGCGGCGTGCTGGCGCTTGGTGATCGTGGGACGGGCAAATCAACCACCGTGCGCGCGCTGGCCGATCTGTTGCCGGAGCGCCGGGTTGCGCCTGGCGATCCTTACGGGCGCACGCCTGAGGAATGGTCGGCAGCCCATCCGGGCCTGCCCGTGCCAAAGGCCGTCAAGTCATCAATCCCTGTCGTCGATCTGCCGCTTGGCGTGACTGAAGATCGCGTTGTGGGCGCGCTAGATCTCGAAAAGGCGCTGACCAAGGGCGAAAAGGCTTTTGAGCCGGGGCTTCTGGCACGCGCCCACGGCGGCTTTCTGTACATTGACGAGGTCAATCTGCTCGAAGACCACATCGTCGATCTTCTGCTGGATGTGGCGGCTTCGGGCGAAAACGTTGTCGAACGCGAGGGCCTCAGCCTGCGCCACCCCGCGCGCTTCGTGCTGATTGG
The DNA here is from genome assembly GCA_027487195.1 of Hyphomicrobiales bacterium. Lineage (GTDB taxonomy): Bacteria > Pseudomonadota > Alphaproteobacteria > Rhizobiales > UBA4765 > JAIYEB01. The sequence goes on from JAIYEB010000214.1 coordinate 2,866, forward strand.
ATCAGGCAACCCGGAAGAAGGGGAGCTTCGCCCGCAGCTTCTGGACAGGTTCGGCCTGTCCGTTGACGTGCGAACACCGCAGGATGTCCCGACGCGGATCGAAGTCATCCGCAGGCGCGATGCGTTTGATCGAGACCCCGTGGCCTTCACCGAAGCCTGGGCGCTAAAAACAACGAAAATCCGCCGCTCCATCCTCGCCGGGCGAAAGAAGCTCGCCTCGGTAGAGGTCAATGATGGCTTGCTTGAAAAGGCAACGCGACTTTGCCTTGCGCTTGGAACCGATGGGTTGCGCGGCGAGTTGACCCTGCTGCGTGCGTCACGCGCCTATGCGGCCCTTGAAGGGCGCAGCGAAGCGGGCGTGAAGGAGTTGCGCGTGGTTGCATCCTCCGCACTTCGCCACCGTCTGCGCCGCGACCCGCTCGATGATATCGGCTCGGGCGCACGCGTCGAGCGCGCCATTACTGAAGCGCTGGGCGCGTGAGCGAGGAGCGGCCCGGCGCAAGGCTCTGGGCCGGCGCGCTTGGCGTTGCAACGCTCGCAAGCCTTGGCCCGGCAGGCATTGGCGGCATCCTGGTGCACGCCCGCCCGGGCCCGGTGCTTGATCGCTTCATGGCCGAGCTGAAGCGCCTGATGCCGGACCAGCCGTTTCGCAAGGTGCCGCCACAGATCAGCGACGACCGGCTGGTTGGCGGGCTTGATCTTGCAGCTACGCTTGCGGCCGGCCGACCGGTTGCCGAACGCGGACTGATCGCATCAGCGGATGGCGGATGGCTGGTCCTGCCTATGGCTGAGCGGGCGGGCGGGCTCACCGCGTCGCGGATAGGCGCCATGCTTGATCATGGTGAGATCATTGTCGAACGCGACGGAATTGCCGCGCGCCATGCGGTTCGCGCTGGTCTCATCGCCATTGATGAAAGCGCGGATGAGGAGGAAACCGTCCCCGCAGCGCTTGCCGAGCGATTGGCCTTCAGGCTCGACCTCGATCAGATCAGCCCGCGCGAAGCCGAGAGCTTTGCCGGGACCGGTCTTGATGAGATCAACGCCGCGCGCGCGCTTTGGCCAAGGGTTACGATCGACGACGGGTTTCTTGCGGCCCTTGTGGAAACCGGCCTTGCGCTTGGTGTCGACAGCATGCGTGCCAGTCGCTTTGCCGTTGAAACGGCGCGCCGGCTTGCCGCACTTGCGGGTCGGGACAGCGTGGA
>JAIYEB010000085.1 GCA_027487195.1 Hyphomicrobiales bacterium
AACGGGGTCGGGTCCGTTGCAGCTGCAGCACTTGCGGGGGCGGTTCTCGCGCGCACCGCGCCGCGCCTCGTCTTGCTGTTTGGGCCAGCAAGTTCTGTCATCGCCGTGCTGATTCTTCTCAACGCCCCGGCGTCTTATGGCTGGGCTGCGGCCTTCGCCATGCAGGCCTTGCTTGGATTTGGGCCAATCCTCTGGTTCGTATGCCAGACGACGATCCGCCAGCTTGTGACGCCAACAGGCCTGCTTGCGCGCGTTGGTGCGGTCATTCAGGTCGCGATTTACGGTGTGCGCTCGGTCGGCGCGCTGATCGGCGGGCTCGTTGCCGCCCGCTTTGGCCTTGATGTGGGCCTGTGGCTGGTCGTTTCATTGTTCGTGGCATCAACCCTTGCCGTGGTTTTCAGCCCGCTTGGCCAACTGCGCCAGATGCCAGAGGCGGCGCGATAGGGCCCACCACCTTATCCCGTATCAACAACATGCATGTACCGGCGACGCGCCTGATCTGGCAGGCTGGCACCCGGCACACATGAAAACGGCCGGGTTGCCCCGGCCGCGTTCAGATTTTCAGAAGACTTGGCCTCAAGCCTTTTTGGGCTTGCCAACCCGGCTGCCCGGCGGCGGCTCAGGCGCATTCGGCTTGGTGTAAAAGCACATGCGCATGGCCTTGGCGTCCGTGTACCAGGGATAGTCGCCTTCGTTCGACTTGCACTCGATATCCCACGCCTTGGCGAGAGATTTCGGGTCCTTGAGCGCCATCGTGAAGCCTGCCTTCAGGAACTTCTCCGACCATTCCCAGGTCGAGAGCAGTGTCTGAACGCCGCGGAACAGCTCATGCTTGATGATGACCTCACGGGTCATGTCAGACGTGATGCCGCCGAAGAATACGCCAACCCGCACGACCCGGAACAGCTCGCGGATCGCCTGATCGACATCCTCGGTCGGGATGTAGCAAAGGCAGGTGTCATAGACGAAGTCGAAGTGGTTATCCGGGAACGGGATGTTGCGCACATCTCCGAGGAAGTTGCGGTGCTTCCACTTTTCGATGGTGCGCGCATGGATGTGCGCCGAGTTCTCGATGCCCCAGCACTCGATGCCGAGCTTATCGAAAGCTTCAATCGTCAGGCCGTTGGCTGAACCCACGTCAAGGATCGAATAGGGCGGCTTCCACTTCCAGATCGCCTTGATCAGATCCCGGTTGTAGTGCTCCGAGAAGTACTCCTCGAAGCTCTCCTCATAGGTCATGTCACCGGCATACTCGTCATGATAGCCCGCACCCAGCGCGTTATCATTCTCTTCCGACGGCACAAGATCATCCTGTTCGTCGTGGTACTTGCGCCGGCGCAGCTTGGTCAAAATCCGGTTCGTGACGAACAGCGCGCTGTCGTAGACGCCGTTGACGGTTGAATCGAACATGTAGTCGCCGACGACATAAAGGTCAGGGTGGTTCACCGGCTCGGGAACGTGGCGCACATCAAGCTCTGCGACCGGATGCGAGCCCGGAAGCGCGTTGATGGAACCCAGCCAGCGATGAACGCGGGCCTCGATAAACTGTCCGCGGCCATGTGCGAGAGGCTTGGGCAGACTGTCGAGCGCCTTGGCGATGATCTCCGCATCGGACAGGTTCGACAGGGTCATGGCGTCATTGCCGGCAAGGAGCCAGTTCAGCACGCCATTTCCGCCGTCGGGATGGCGGGAGCCTTCATCATAGAGGCAGGCGCCATTGAAGCTGTCCTGCATGAAGTAGGAGCCCTTGACCGTGTCGCGCCAGAACGGCGTCTTGAACACGGCGGCAACGCGCAGATAGTGCGCGGGCTTGTCATAGTGCTTCAGGTGCTTGTCGAGACCCATGCGCAGTTCGCGCGAGGTCGCCACAAGCCGCTGGAGCCAGGTGTTGGGCAATGCCAGCACCACGAGATCGAAATCCCGGGTCGAAGACACTTCAGCCTTTTTCAGACCGAGCCGGTACTTGCCCTTTGCGGTCTTGCCGACCGACAAAACCTCAGTGCCGAGTGCGATTTCCGCAGTCAGGGTCTTGGCAAGGTGGGTGACAAGCTCCTCGATACCGCCCTTGATCGAGTAGAGCGAGAGGTAGCCATCATTGTCCATGAGGACGTTCTTGGCACCGTTGAGCGCGCTGGTCTCGTGCGGTTCAGCCGCCACATCGGTGTGGGCTGCAATCGCAATGAAGCGACGCGCCGTCTCATCAGGGATCGTGTCGAGGACTTCCGCAAAGGTCTTGGTGGCCCAGGGATGGTCGTTGTCGCTCTTCCAGAAGCCTTCGTAATAGTCGGCGGTTGAAACCTGCTCAACGCACTGGTCATGAAAGGCGTTGATGGCATCGTAGGCTGCCGATCCAAGCTTGCGCTTGATATCGCCATCCGTGTTCATGACCTTGTCGTTCATGATCACCGCTGGCCCGGCCATCGGGACGGTCTCAAGACCGAGTTCATGGACGAGGTCCCAGATCGGGTCCGGTCCGAAATGGCTGTAATTGTAGAGTTCGGCCACACCCGCTTCATAAAGACCGGACTTGCCGATCTTCTGGGTCAGCATTTTGCCACCCAGCCGGTTTGAAGCTTCAAAGATCGTAACCTTTGCAAGATCCGGAACCATCTTCTGGAGCATGTGAGCGGTGAAGAGGCCACCCGGGCCACCGCCGACGATCGCGATGCGCGTCATAGAATTCCCATCCTGATGAACCACGATTGAGACCGTGGTGCCGATGGAGCCTTGAGGACAGGCTCTCCAAACCGGCGATTTACGTGCACTTTCTAGAGTTTCAATGCCGGGTAATTCCGACGCTGTCCACCCACCTCATGAAACACGATAAACACGTATTCCACGCTGGAACATTAACGCTGCATGACGTTCTGGACATGTTTTGAAAAACGCTTTTCAAACAGGATGTTGCCACGGCGCATGACAACAAGGATCGCAACATGCTCCCCGCTTTCATAGCCATCCCGCGGACGTCGGATTCCTGCGATGAGATTGTGCAAAGCGCGCGGCCGTTCAAGCTCAGCCATTCGCGTGGTTGCAAGTCGACGCCCTGAGGGCGCTTCGAGGCGCAGTTCAGCGCTGTCGCCTGCCCTCAGCGACATGATCGAAACAAACGCTGCGAGCACATCAGACCGACCGTCGGTAAACCCAGGCGTTGTGCCCGCTTCAATGGACCGCGCGGTCGGCACCGCTCCTGCGAAACCCTCGGCGAGCAGGATTGCATCCCGGTAGCCAAGACGCTGTTGCGCTGTCGCGTTCCACAAGCCTCGCTCTACGCCGGCATTGCAGGCCCCCGGCGTCCAGTCCGGGCGAAACGGGTCAACAATGCGACCATTGCGGCGCACGGCAAAATGCACGTGCGGAAACTCGGTCTTGCCCGACATGCCGATGCGGCCAATCTCAGTGCCCGCCGCGATCCGCAGGCCAGGCCTGACCGTGACAGAGCCCCTGGCAAGGTGGCAATACTGGGTCGACCAGCCCTCGGCATGATCGATGACAACACCATTGCCGCACTCGCGATTGGCAATATCGGGAGCATTGTCGTCCCGGAGCCCAAGGTCGGGAACATCATTGCGAACCGCGCGGACAACACCTGAAGCGGCGGCGAGGACGCGGGCTTGAGCCGCCTCCGAGCGGGTCGCCACTCTGAAGTCCGTTCCCTCGTGCCCATCATAGGCCACTGCGCCACAGGCGTAGTCCATATGGCCGCCGGTCGGGTCATGGTCGACATAGTTCTGGATGAGGCAACCGCTGTCAGGGCACTCAACCGGCAGGGCAAGTTCAACGGCCGCCAGCGGCGTGCTGAACAGCGCAAGAAAGACCATGGTCTGGAGCCGGATCACGCCAATCACTTTCTCATGATTCTGCCTGTTTCGCAGGCATACCCCGTCCCTCTTTCCAACTTGAAGCCCAACGCTGCTGCTGCATTCTCCGGGAAGATGTCACAGTCAGCCAACGCACCGCCCTTGCCGCCCGATGGGAATCTCAGGATTGCCATCGTGGACGAGAACCCGTTGCGGGCTGCGATCCTCGAAGAAGGCCTGCGTGAAGCCGGCCACACCATGATCCATGTCGTGCGCGAAATGGATCATTTGCTCCATCGCCTGTCGTTGATCGCGCCAGATGTCGTGTTGATGGATTTCGAGAATCCATCGCGTGACGTTTTGGAACAGATGTTTCAGGTCTCAAAGCTGGTCGAGCGCCCGGTAGCCATGTTCGTCGACCGCTCGGATCAGGCAACCATGGCGGCTGCCATCGAAGCCGGCGTCTCGGCCTATATCGTCGATGGGCTGAAAAAGGAGCGCGTCAAGGCGATCCTCGACATGAGCGTCCTGCGCTTCAACGCCTTTGCCAGGCTGAAGCGCGAACTCGACCAGACCAGGAGCCAGCTTGAGGATCGCAAGATCATCGACCGCGCCAAGGGGTTCCTCATGGCCAGTCGCGGCCTTTCCGAAGCCGAGGCCTATGAAGCCATGCGCCGCACCGCCATGAATGAGAAGACCCGGATTGTCGACATTGCCCGATCGATCATGACAGCCTCGCAGTTGCTCGGAGGCATCAAATGATCAGCATCCGCGCAGGCTTCGTGCCCTTGCTTGATTGTGCTGTGCTGCTCGTGGCCGAGCGCATGGGATTTGCGGCCCGCGAGGGGCTGAACCTTGAACTGATCCGGGATGTGTCGTGGGCCAATGTCCGCGACCGAATGGCCTTTGGCGTCTACGACATTGCGCAAATGCCAGC
>JAIYEB010000014.1 GCA_027487195.1 Hyphomicrobiales bacterium
GGCGTTGCGCTCGCGGTGATGCTCCTTGGCGAAACGCTTCATGGCTATCACATCGCCGGCATGATCCTTGTGACGATCGGCGTTGCAGTCGCGACGCTGCCAGCCGCTCTTCTTGAGCGTTTTTCGCTTTTCCGCAGGTCGAGGCCAGCGCCTGCACTCGCTTCGCAAACACCCCCAGACCCGACGCAATCCCAAAAGAACGCGCCATAAGGCCCTGTTTTATTGTGCGTTTTTCGCCTTTTTGATCAGACGTCCACGTCATTCAGGACTTGGGCGACGACCCGCGTGGGGCGGATCGAAACAAGCTAGCCGCGTGGGCGCTGCGCGTTTGCGGGCGCCATGTCTAGGGCTGCACGACTGTCAGGCGTGAACTGACCAGCGCCGCGCCGACGTGCGTCCTGCTCGATGGCGCGCAGAGCCGGTGTGGACCCGTTTGGCGCCATGGCCCAGCCATTTTCCAGCAGCCATTGGGACACATCAACGCCGCCGGCTTCGCACCGCATCTGGTTGCTGGCGGACGTCTCGCGGCACGTCAGGCTCTTGTTGCGCAGGAAGCTCTCAAGAGCTGTGCGCGCGCGCTGCCCGCACGGCCAGGCATTGCCAGCCTGGTCTGTGCATCGCCTGTCGAGCGCAAGGCTTGAAACCTCGGCAATGCGGACGACGCGCTCGCCGGTTCGAAACGATCCGCCATCGACCACAACAACACGCTGGAAGTTGACGCCGGGATCTACAGGCGCGGCAGGCGCTGCAGTGGCTGAGGGTGGCAAGGTCGGCTCACGACGCTCGACCCGCGTTGGCTGTGTCGTCCACGAAACGGCTCGATCTTCGCTGGGGCGGAGCTGTGGCGCAGGTTGAGCTGATGCAGACGGCGCTGACGCCGTATTGGCTGGCAGCGCGCGCTGTGGCGCGCCTGTCGCCTGAGATGCAAGCGCGCCGATCGGGTCACGGGACTCGATCACCGCCGCGTCGATGCGAACCGGGTTGCGCGCTGGCTGCGATCCGGCACCGTCGGCAACCACCGCGCCAACGGCAGCCACAGGCGCTGCCATTGCTACTTGGGTTGGGGCTGCAGCGCGAACAACGGCTTCAGGCTTTCCGATCAGCCAGCCGACGCCGAGGCCCGACGAGACACCTACAGTCAAGAGAACTGCGACAATCACTGGCTTGGTAGCGAACATCGTGGCACCCTTCGAAAACATCCGGAGCAGATGGTCGCATGAACGTGGTGTGCAAACCGCTAACGGGCAGCGGGCCGCTGGTCCGAGACCGAGGACACCGGGAGTTTCGAGTCCGCTTCCTGGCGCCGCGTTGTCCGGAAATCCTGAGCAAACTGGCCAAGCCCGGCGGCAACAGCCTTCTCATGCGCCAGTCGCAATGGGCCAGTTACTGAATCACTGGGGATGACCCACCCCTCGCCTGCCATCCACGTCGCAATATCCACGCCATCGATCCGGCAGGAGACAGCAACGCGACCATTGCTCGAACCGCGATTGGTGCAATCAAGCGTGCGGCCTTCGACGATCCTGGCGAGCACGTCCCGGGCTCTCGACCCGCAGCGCCACTGCCCGGGTCGCTGATCCGTGCAAAGCTCCTGCACGCCGGGCGCGCGAACATCTGCCAGAACGTATTCGCTCGATCCCATTCGGAATGAGCCTGCATCCACGACCTCAATACCGAACAGCCGCAGTGGAGCCGTCTGCGCTGGGCGAGCCGGCGCTTGCGGTGCAGGCTGAAGGGCTGCCGCGATCGCCGCTCCCTGAACGCGAGGCAGTGCGGCCCCCGGTGTTTCGACGACGCGTTGCGCCTCGTGGCTCCAGAGAGCTTCGTTGACCGTTGCGACGCCAGCGCGAGCCACAGATCCAGATGCGTTCTGGTTGGCAGAACTAGTTGAAACAGCGCCGATGATCAGTCCGGCACCGAAAGAAACAGCGACCAACGCGACGCGCTGCCGCCAAGGCGACCTTGTACGCATGACACTTCCCCTGCTTAGCCCCGTCCGATCATTCGATCTGGTCTTCCTCTCAATGGTATCTACATACAAGTGCGTAAGCCATCTGGGAGAACTGCTTAACGCCCATTAACCGTCTCGGGTCGCGCGTGGCCGTGGACTGGTCTTTCAGGTCCGCGGCAGCTTAGACCGGGGCAATATCGCCCTTGGCCCAGCCCGCCTCGACGCCGGCGACATAGTCGGCGTAGCGCCCAGACCCAATCGCAGCGCGCGCCCCCGCCATCAGTTCCTGATAGTAGGTCAGGTTGATTTCGGTCAGGAGCATCATCCCAAGCATTTCTCCAGCCCTGACGAGATGGTGCAGATAGGCGCGGGAGTAGTCGCGTGCCGCCGAAGCGCTGCTTTCTGGATCAATCGGCCTTGGATCGACTGCGTGCCTTGCGTTGCGCATATTGATCTTGCCAAAGCGCGTGAACAGCATGCCGTGGCGGGCGTTGCGCGTTGGCATGACGCAGTCAAACTGATCGATGCCGCGTGCCACGCTTTTCAGGAGATCATCGGGCGTCCCAACGCCCATGAGGTAGCGCGGCTTATCTGCTGGCAACTCAGGCACGGTGACATCCAGCATCTTCAGCATCACGTCCTGCGGCTCACCGACCGCAAGACCGCCCACCGAGTAGCCTGGAAACGCCATGCCCACGAGCGCGCGGGCACTTTCAACCCTGAGCGCGGCATCATCGCCACCTTGCACGATCCCATAGATTGCCTTGCCTGAGGCTTCATGCCCATGGGTCTTGAAGGCAGTCCTTGCCCGGTCCGCCCAGCGCAGCGAGAGGTGCATGGCGCGCGCGATCTCGGCGCGTGACGCCGGAAGCGCCAGGCACTCATCGAGTTGCATCTGGATATCCGCGCCAAGAAGCGCCTGGATCTCGACCGCGCGCTCTGGCGTCAGCTCATGGCGCGATCCATCGATATGGGATTGAAAGACAACGCCTTTTTCCGAGAGTTTCCGGATCTTTCCAAGCGACATCACCTGAAAGCCGCCACTGTCGGTCAGAATCGGGTGGGGCCAGCGCATGAACGCATGCAAGCCGCCAAGCGCTGCGACGCGCTCGGCTCCAGGCCTCAGCATGAGGTGATAGGTATTGCCAAGAAGCACATCCGCCCCGGTTTCGCGAACAGCCTCGGGATGCATGCCCTTGACGGTTGCAACAGTTCCAACCGGCATGAAGGCGGGCGTGCGGATTGTGCCGTGCGGCGTGTGGATCATGCCGGTGCGGGCTGCGCCATCTGTTGCCAGCAGCTCGAAACGAAATCCGGTCATGTCACGCTTTCGGGAATGAGAAGGCTTGAATCGCCATAGGAGTAAAACCGGTATCCTGTGGCGATAGCGCGGGCATAGGCCGCGCGCATGGTGCCAAGGCCGCACAGCGCCGAAACAAGCATGAACAAGGTCGAGCGCGGGAGATGGAAGTTCGTCATCAGCGCATCGACGCCGCGAAACCGGTATCCGGGTGTTATGAAAATCGCCGTTTCGCCTGCGAACGGCCTGATGATCCGGTCTTCGCCCGCTGCCGTTTCCAAAAGCCTGAGAGACGTTGTGCCGACCGCAATGATGCGTCCGCCACGCGCCCTGACCGCATTGAGTTGATCTGCCGTTTCCTGGCTGATCAGCC
>JAIYEB010000251.1 GCA_027487195.1 Hyphomicrobiales bacterium
GGCCAGGAGAAGATCGTTTCCGTGACAACCGCAAAGGCAATCGTGCCGCCAAACTCCATGCCGATCACGGTCACAACCGGGATCATGATGTTCTTCAGAACATGGGTCAGCAGAATGCGCGTTGGCGAAACGCCCTTGGCGCGTGCGTATTTCACATAGTCGGTGAACAGGACTTCGCGCATGCCAGCGCGCGTCAGGCGAATGATCAGGGCAATGTTGAACAGCGCCAATGTCGTTGCCGGCAGCACGAGATGCGTCAGCCCGTTCCATGTCAGCATGCTGATCTCAATGCCGAACAAAACGACCGTTTCGCCGCGCCCGATCGCTGGCAGCCAGCCGAGCCAGAGTGCAAACACCATGATGAAGATCAGGCCGATCCAGAAGGTCGGCACGCTGAATCCAAGGGTCGATATGGTCATGATGGCGCGGCTCGACCAGGCTTCGGGCTTCAACCCGGCCCACATGCCAAGCGGCACGCCGACAATGACCGATAGAAATACAGCGGCAAAGGCAAGCTCCAGGGTTGCAGGTGCGCGCTGCAAGATCACCTGAAGGGCTGGCAAACCGTGCTGGAACGAGTTGCCGAGATCACCGCGAAACAGGTTCCCCATGAAAACGAGGTACTGTTCCCAGATCGGGCGATCGAGACCAAAACGCTGGGTGATTTCAGCCCGGCAGCGCTGATCGCATTCCTGCGCCGCAAAGATATCGACCGGATTGCCGATGACGCTGACGCCCACAAACACAAGGGCTGTCATCACGAGGACAACAAACAGGCTTTCGAGGCAGCGGCGCAGAATGAAAACTGACAAAACCTGTCCTTGACGCGTGTCAGGAGGCCTGAAGTGCCCCACCCCCGAGAACGAGACATCGGGGCAACCGGACGGCTGCCCCAATGCGAGAGAACGAGGCGCTAGCGCCGGCTAATGTCCCAGGCGTATGTGCGTTCATTGACGCGCGGGCGATGCACGAGGTTCGCGCGGTGCGCCCAGTTGTTGACCTGGAAGTGGATCGGGATCAGCGCATAGTCGCGAATTCCGATTTCAGTGGCCTGCACCAGCAGGGGCAGACGCTGCTCGGGATTGAGCGTTACCCGCGCGCGGCGCGACAAGGAGTCGACGCGTGCGTTGGTGTAACGGCCCCAGTTGGCGTTGCCGGATCCGGCTTCTGGATTGAACGATTCCAGCAGGCCGCGAACCGTGTAGATCGCTTCGCCGGACGCTGTGCCCCAGCCCGACAGCCAGACCGAGAATTTGCCAACATCAAAGCCGGGAATTGTCATCGGATCGCCGCGGATGACATCCGTGAAGAAGATGTTGCGCGGCATCGTGTTGACTTCGGTGTTGATGCCGATGCGCGTCCACATCTGGGCAATCGCTTCAATGATCGCCTGATCGTTGATGTAGCGGTTGTTCGGTCCATGGAGCGTGATCCGGAAGCCATTGCCATACCCCGCGGCCTGCAGGATGCGGCGGGCTTCCTCAGCGTTGAACGGGTCTGGCCTCAGCGACTCGGCATAGCCAAAGAAGCCAGGCGGAACGATATTCGCGGTCGGAAGCGCTGCACCGCCCATGATCCGGTCACGGATGGCTTCACGGTTGATCGCAAGCGACATGGCCCGGCGCACGCGCACATCGCGCAGCGGATTTGTCAGCATCGGAGACCCATCGGCATTGCGCACGAAGGGTTCCATATCGCGGTACGAGAACTGGATGTAGATCACGCGATCTGACGCAATTTCGCTCACCGCAAAGCGGCTGCCCTGTGCGCGCAGGCGCGGCAGATCGGGTGTCGGCGGATAGTCGATGATATCGACATCACCGTTCATCAATGCCGCAAGGCGCGAGGCATCTTGTGTGATCGGGCGGAACACGACCCGGTCCCACTCGGGGCGCGGGCCCCAATACTCGTTGTTGCGCTCAACAACGACCCGCTCGCCCGGACGGAACTCAACAAACCGGAACGGTCCTGTGCCAATCGCTGCGCGGCCATTGTTGAAGTCGACGGAGGGTGTCGCGTTGGCCACCCGGTGGGCGGCAACGATCGAGAAGAACGCCATTTCTTCCGGCATGGTCGGGAAAGGACCATCCGTCATGATGTGGACCGTGTGGGCATCAATCTTGGTGATGCGCTTGTTGCCGTTGCTTAGCACAAACGCGGGGCTTGCAGGTGCACCGGCGATACCGGCTCTCAGGCGAGCAAAGGTGAACACCACGTCATCGGCGGAAAAGGGCTGGCCATCGTGCCAACGCACGCCTTCGCGCAGTTTGAATTCCCAGGTGTTGTCATTGATCGTGCGCCAGGACACGGCAAGACCGGGGATCGGGCGCGAATTGGCATCCATCGCGACCAGGCGCTCGAAGATATGATCCTCGACCTGCTTGTCCTGCGGAAACTGGGTCCAATGCGGATCAAGCGAGCTTGTTTCGCTTCGAACCCCGATGGTCAGTGTCGACGGCTGCTGCGCAGCGGCCGGAGCTGACAACGCGATCGCTGCGGCAAGCAGCGATCCCAACAAAGCCTTCATGCACCCCTCCATGATTGTTTGAACCCGCCCTCATGCGGACCAAGCGGCCCGCATGCCTGCCATGCTCATGAGACAGAGTATGCGAACACGGCGTCAGGCCCGCAAGAGGATTCGCAAGGCGATTCCCTGTTCGCTATGCGCACAAACGATCACCGCTCAACCACAAACAGGTCCTGGAACCCCTTGGTCAGCGCTTCGCCGCCGCCCGGGCGCGCGACAATCACGTCTTCAACGCGTGCGCTGAACCCCGTGGCCTGGAAGATCGACGGCTCGATGGTGAACATCATGCCTTCTTCGAGCACCGTTGTGTCGCCCTTGGTGAGGAATGGCGGCTCATGCACATCCCAGCCAATGCCGTGACCAAGGCGATGGCGGAAATACTGGCCGTAACCGGCATCAACCAGATGCTGGCGTGCGGCGTGATCGACCTGTTCGCAGGTGGCGTTGCCGGCCTTGAGATGGGCAATGCCAACGGCCTGGCTCTCCATGATCAGACGATGCACCTTGATCTGTTCCGCAGACGGCGCGCCAAACGACACTGTCCGCCCGAAGTCGTAGCACAGCCCCTGATGTGAGGCCCCGAAGTCAAACAGCACGGAAACGGGCGGAACGATCTTGCGCTTCCAGCTCTCAAGCCGCTTGCCCATCATCAGCGGATGATTTGGCCCGGAATTGTAGAGCGACGTTGTGAATGTTGCGCCAAGCGAGCCCTGCCGCTTCATCTGGTAGTCAACTTCGGCAATGATATCGAGTTCGGTCATGCCGAATTTCAGCTTGGGCAAAACCTCGGCAAAGGCAGCCTCGGTCATGGCACCGGCAGCGCGCATTGTTGCGATTTCTTCAGGGCTCTTCACGGTGCGCAACTTGCGAAGGATCTCGGTTGCCGAAATGAAGACAGCGTCCGGAATGAGCTTCTGGATGTGGATCAGGCTCTCGCCATGGGCCATATCCGAGACAGCGATCCGGGGCTTTGCCGGCAACTTGAAGCCAGCGAGAATATCGCGAACCATTTTTTCCGGATCATCAAAGTCGCCAAGAACGCGCACCTCAACACCCGTTGCGCCGCCTTTGCCACCATACTCCGCGGTCATGCGCGGCAGTGCCAGGATCGGCGCATGTGTTGGTGTCAGCCACGCGCCTTCAAGCCATGCGCCGGGATGAAGTGTCACGCCGAAATTTGGAATATCGCGTGAGATCCCAGCGAGATAGTCGAGGTCTGTACAGATCGGGACATAGGCAAGATCAGCCTTGCCTGCGAGAAGTGCCTGGAAACGTTCAAGACGGGTCAGCGATGACATGGGATTTCCTTAAGGCCACACCCGAGATGGGCTTGACCTAAAGTATAGCGTTCGGGATGACGCATCGGTCAAGGGCCTGTCCGGACAAATCGGTGTTTGCGTCTTTCGAAAGGCGCGCTAGCTTCAGCTTCCACCGCGTCGACGACGCGCGAAAACCGAGGTCTGCCTTGCCCCTTTCAAATGCTGCGATGCGCGATATCGAAACGCTCGTTCACCCCTACACAAATCTCGCAACACACCGCGAGACTGGGCCTCTGGTGCTGACGCGGGCAAAGGGCATCTACATCTATGATGACCAGGGAAAGCCCTACATCGAAGGCCTCGCCGGGCTTTGGTGCACGTCGCTTGGCTACGGCAATGAAGAGCTTGCCGAAACAGCCGCGCGCCAGATGCGCGAACTGCCATTCACCCACCTCTTCGGCGGACGCAGCCATGACCCGGCCATCGAGCTTGCGGAGAAGCTGAAGGAATTGGCCCCGGTGCCAATCTCCAAGGTTTTCTTTTGCTGCTCAGGCTCGGAAGCCAACGACACGCAACTGAAGCTTGTCTGGTATATGAACAATGCGCTCGGGCGGCCGAACAAGAAGAAGGCGATTGCGCGTCTCAAGGGCTATCATGGCGTCACCATCGCCTCGGCCTCTTTGACCGGCCTGCCCTACAACCACATGGATTTTGATCTGCCGATCGCGAACGTGCTGCACACCTCGTGCCCGCATCACTATCGCTTTGGTCTTCCGGGTGAAACGGAAGAAGAGTTTGCCACGCGCATGGCGCAGGACCTCGAAGACATGATCCTGCGCGAGGGGCCGGATACGGTCGCCTGCTTCTTTGCAGAGCCCGTCATGGGCGCCGGCGGCGTGATTGTTCCGCCCAAAACCTACTTCCCGAAGATCATGGAAGTGTGCCGGCGCTATGACATCGTGATGATTGCAGATGAGGTGATCTGCGCTTTCGGCCGTTTGGGTGAAATGTTCGGCTCGCCTGTGCTCGGATTCCAGCCCGATAACATCTCGGTTGCGAAAGCGATTACGTCAGCCTACTTCCCAGTCGGCGCAGCGCTCATCTCCGAGACGATGTATGAGGCAATGGTCTCCGAGAGCCGCAAGCTTGGAA
>JAIYEB010000026.1 GCA_027487195.1 Hyphomicrobiales bacterium
CCAGCCCGATAACATCTCGGTTGCGAAAGCGATTACGTCAGCCTACTTCCCAGTCGGCGCAGCGCTCATCTCCGAGACGATGTATGAGGCAATGGTCTCCGAGAGCCGCAAGCTTGGAACCTTCGGACACGGCTTCACCTACTCCGGCCACCCGGTCGGTGCAGCAGTCGCTTTGAAGACGCTCGAGATCTACGAACGCGACAAGATCATCGAGACCTCCGCCAAGCGCTCACCCCTTTTCCAACGCCGTCTGCGGGCGCTCGCCGACCACCCGCTGGTTGGCGAAGCACGCGGCATCGGCATGGTCGGCGCAGTCGAACTTGTGGCTGACAAGGCGACAAAGCGCGCCTTTGATCCGAAAAAGACCGTTGGCGCAAAGGTCGTGAAGGCAGCCGAGGGCGAAGGTCTGATCCTGCGCGCTCTTGCCGGCGACACGATTGCCATTTGCCCGCCCCTGATCATCACCGAAGAGGAAATCGGGATGCTGTTTGATCGCCTTGAAACGGCGCTCAACGCGATCGAACATGTGGTCACAAAAGACAATCTGCGCCAGGCCGGCTGACGCGAGATAAACATCGGCGGGGGTGATCGAACTACGTCACCCCTGCCCTTGCGATACGCCCGTTTCATCGTATGCTGCTTCGCATGACGGATGACTGTTCGCATTGCGAACACAACGGAGCGGCGATTTGAAGTTCGGGCGGATCGGCGTCATCATCAATCCCATTGCCGGCATGGGCGGCAGGGTTGGTTTGAAGGGCACTGATGGGCCCGACGTGCTGGCGCGCGCTCGCGCTCTCGGTGCTGAGCCGGTGGCTTATGATCGCACAAGGCGTGCGCTCGCCCGTTTGAAATCAATCGCCCCCAACGCACGCCTCCTGACACCACAAGGCGCGCTTGGCGCGTCTGATCTCACCGATTTGCCGCTTCAACTGGTTCCCGGCGCTTCCAAGGACGAGACCACAGCGGCTGACACCATGGCCGCGGTGAAAGCCTTGACCAGCGCGGGCATTGATCTGCTGCTCTTTGCCGGGGGCGATGGAACGGCGCGCGATGTTGCAGCCGTCCTGCCGCGCGGTCTGCCAGTCCTTGGCATTCCCGGCGGCGTCAAAATGCACTCGGCCGTCTTTGCGACAAGCCCGGAGGCTGCGGGCCATCTCGCCGGCCTTGTGGTGCTGGACGACCCAAGAGTCTCGCAGCGCGAAGCCGAAGTGATGGATCTTGATGAGGAAGCTGTGCGTTCGGGGCGTGTCTCCGCAACCCTGTTTGGCTATGTCACGACGCCGTTTGAACGCTCGATGATGCAAAACTGCAAGGCCGGCGCGCTGACAAGCGATGATGCAGCACTTGATGCGCTCGCCCGTCGCATTGTGCGCGAAATGGAGCCGGGCCGGCTGTACATCCTTGGCTGTGGCACCACGACCCGCCGGATCAAGCGAGCCCTTGGCTTTGAAGGTACGCTGCTCGGGATCGATGTGGTCATTGACCGGCGGCTTCTGGCCGCTGATGTCACTGAGGAGCGCCTTGCCCGGCTCATTGAGGGCGCAAAGGCGACGATCATCACGAGCGTCACCGGCGGACAGGGCTACGTTTTCGGGCGCGGCAATCAACAAATCAGCGCTGGCGTGATTGAAAGCATTGGCCGCGAGAATGTGATGATCATCACAGGCGAGCGCAAACTGACTGCCCTCGACCCTCCTTGCCTGAGGGTCGACACAGGCAAGGAAGCCACGGATGCAATGTTGCAGGGCTACTGGCCTGTGCATACCGCACCCGGGCGGATCATGATGATGAAGGTCGCGGCGTGACCCCGGCCAGGACCCCGACAGTGACAGGAGCAAGACAGTGACGATGAAGCACGTCGCCCATCCCTACATGGCGAACTCGGTTCCCGAAATCAAAGCGGCCATGCTGAAAGAGATCGGCGCAAAGTCGATCGAAGCGCTGTTTGAACAGATTCCAGCGGACCATCGGCTGAAAACGCCCCTGAAGCAGCCCCCTGGCTTGCGCTCGGAAGCTGAATTGAAGCGCCACCTGGTCGGGCTCTTGAAGAAGAACGTGACGTGCGAGACAAACCTGAGCTTCCTCGGCGCAGGCGTCTGGCAGCACCATGTGCCGGCAATCTGCGATGAGATCGGGACACGTTCGGAGTTCCTGACCTCGGTCTGGGGCACGGCCATGTCTGATCATGGCCGCAACCAGGCCTGGTTCGAATTCTGTTCGCAGCTTGGCGAACTCGTTGGCATGGAGTTCGTAGGCCTGCCCGTCTACTCGTGGGGCTGTGCCGCTGGAAACGCCATTCGCATGGCTGCGCGCATGACCGGTCGCGCCGAAGTGCTGGTCCCCGAGACCATGTGCCCGGAGCGCCTGTCGGTTGTGCGCCAGTATTGCGAGCCGCCGGAAATGGCGAGCCACATTGCGGTTGTGACGCTGAAGCACGATCCCAAAACCGGTCTGATCGACCTCAAGGATCTGAAGAAAAAGCTCTCGAAGAAGACGGCTGCGGTCTACTTCGAGAACCCAGGCTTCCTGGGCGTGATCGAGACCCAGGGCGCGGACATCGCAAAGATGGCGCGTGCCGCGGGCGCCGAGACAATCGTTGGCGTTGACCCGATTTCGCTCGGTGTGCTGTCGCCACCTTCCGACTACGGCGCAGACATTGTCGTTGGCACGACCCAGACGCTTGGCGCGCACATGAGCGCTGGCGGCGGGCTTGGCGGCTTCATCGCATCGCGCGATGAGGAGGCTTATGCGCGGGAATATCCAACCCTCAACATTTCGATCACGACCACATCAAAGCCTGGCGAAATGGGCTTTGGCCTGACCCTGTTCCACCAATCCTCCTATGGCCTGCGCGACAAGGGCAAGGACTGGACCGGCAACTCGGTCTACCTCACAGCCATCCAGAATGCCGTCTACATGACGGTCATGGGGTCTGAAGGATTTCGGGAGGTCGGCGAATTGATTGCCGCCAACACAGCCTATGCGGCCAAGACGCTGTCGAAGATCAAGGGCGTCAAGGTCCGGTTTTCATCAGGGCTGTTCAAGGAGGTACTTGTCGATTTCTCGGCAACGGGCATGAGCGTTGCAAAAATCAACAAGGCCTTGATGAAACGCGGCATTTTCGGCGGCAAGGACCTGTCAAAGGATATGGATGGCTTTGGCCAGTCGGCCCTTTACGCCATCACCGAAATCCATACCGCGGATGACATTGACCGCCTTGCAGCGGCGCTGAAGGACATCGTGACATGACAAAACTCCCTCCCGTCAAGGAAGTGCATCAGGCGCGCTGGAACGAGCCTGTTGTCATGGAAATGGGCTTTCCCGGTCGCCGTGGGCAGGTGTTTGCCGCGCCCTCAGCCAAGGTGGAAAAGGCAGTTGGGCCGGCGGCTTCGCTGATCCCCGAGGGCATGCGCCGCAAGACGCGGCCTCAGCTTCCGGAGATGACCGAACCGGATGCCTTGCGCCACTACCTCCATCTCTCGCAGATGGTGCACGGCATGATGGGCATCAACCTCTTCGGCACCTGCACGATGAAGTATAACCCGCGTATCTCGACGCATCTGACACTGAGGCCCGAGGTTGCTGCGATCCACCCCTACCAGCCTGACGAGACGATCCAGGGCCTTCTTGAAATCGTCCACTCCTTCGACCTGATCCTGCGCGATCTTTCAGGCATGGATCAGTTCGTGTTCCAGGCCGCAGGCGGCGCTGACGCTGCCTACACACAGACCTGCATCACGCGCGGATACTTTGCTGCCAAGGGTGAGCTGGAGCAGCGAAACCAGATCATTTCGACCATCCAGACCCACCCGTGCAATCAGGCAACGGCTGCGACGGCTGGCTTTGACGTGATCACGCTTCCGCTGGAAGAGAATGGCTATCCCTCGATTGAAGCCCTGAAGGCGGCGCTGTCGAACCGCACGGCAGCCTTGATGGTCAACAACCCGGACGACATGGGCGTCTACAATCCGCAGATCAAGGAATGGGTGAAGCTGGTAAAGAAAGCCGGCGCGCTCGCCTTCTACGATCATGCCAATTTCAACGGGGTCATGTCGAAGATCCGGGCGCGCGAACTTGGCTTTGATGCCTGCATGTTCATGCTGCACAAGACGTTCGGCGGGCCGAAGGGTGGCGGCGGGCCGGCTGTCGGCGCCTATGGCTGCACGGCGGAGCTTGCCCCCTTCATGCCAAAACCAATCGTGGTCAGGGATGACAAGAAGGGCATCTACCGGCTCGACTATGACCGCAAGCTGTCGGTCGGCAAGGTTCGCGAGTTTCTCGGCAACCTGCAGATCGTGTTCTACGCCTATGCCTGGGCGCGGGCCATGGGTGGTGACGGCATCACGGAAGCGTCCGACATTGCGGTCCTGGCGAACAACTACATGGAGAAAAAGCTCCTTGCGATCCCCGGCGTGGTCAAATCGCACCCCCATCTGACGCAATACCGGATGGAAATGACGCGCTACGGGCTTGGTCCGCTGAAGGAAGAGACCGGCATCGGCATTGTCGAGGTTGGCGCGCGCATGACTGATTTCGGCGTCGACAGCCCATGGCTCAGCCATGAACCCTGGGTCGTTCCCGAGCCCTTCACACCGGAGCCGGGCGAGCTCTGGTCAAAGGAAGACATCGATTACTGGATCGCCGCACTCGCGAAGGCCTGCGAGGAGGCGCGCACAAACCCAGACATCGTGCGCACTGCGCCTCAGAACGCGGCCATTGCGCCGATTGATGGCTCAAAGCTCGATGATCCTGCCCATTGGGCCACGACATGGC
>JAIYEB010000132.1 GCA_027487195.1 Hyphomicrobiales bacterium
ATCTGCGCGTCCCCCGCCTATCTCGCCCGGTTTGGACACCCCACCCGCGTCAGCGATCTGAAGCGCCACACCTGTGTGAACATTTCCGCATCGCGCCATCTCTCGGTCTGGAACTTTGTCGAGGATGGGCGCGCCGTTCAAGCCGACACCCATGACGGGCATGTGCTGGTGGACAACGCCATGGGCGTTTTGGCTCTGGGTCTGGCGGGTGTCGGGATCGTTCGTCTCGGTGATTTCCTTTTGACCGACGCGCTGCGCTCGGGCGCGCTGGTGGAGCTGTTTCAGGACAGCCACGTCAAGACCGAGGTGCCGGTTCAACTGGTGTTTGCGCCAGGCCGCCAGCGCTTGCCGCGCATTCGGGTGTTTCTCGACTTTATCACCGAGCACTTTCGCGCGCCGCCCTGGAAGACCTGAACGGGGGCAAAAAGCACCTGCGGCAAATGACGACATTGGTCTAACGCGTCTCTCCCGTTATTTCAGAAAATACTGAAATCAGGAAAGTCACCTTTGAACCTGCCTCCGCTCATCCAATCCTTTGTCCTGCACTTCGGCGAAATGGGCTCGCGCTGGGGTATCGCACGCACGGTTGGTCAAATGTATGCCGTCTTGTTCGTGGCCGAGCGCCCGCTGAGCGCGGATGATATCGTCGATCGACTGGGCGTATCGCGCTCCAACGTGTCGATGGGTCTGAAGGAGCTGCAGTCCTGGCGTCTTGTGCGCCTGCGGCATCAGCCGGATGATCGGCGCGACTTCTTCTCGACGCCAGATGATGTCTGGCAAATCGTGCGCATCCTCGTTGAAGAGCGAAAGAAGCGCGAGATCGACCCCACCCTGTCGGTTCTGCGCGAGCTCTTGATGCTCTCCCCGGCAAGTGAGGAAGAACGCCACGCCCAGGCGCGCATGCAGGACATGCATGAGGTGATCGAGCTCATGACCAGTTGGCATGCGGATGTCGAGAAGCTCGAGACCGAGCGCTTGATCCAGCTCCTGACGCTGGGCTCCAAGGTCGTGAAAGTGCTCGATCTGAAAGACCGTCTGTTTGTTGTACCCGGACGCGGCGCGAAGGCCGCAACGCCAAAAGCCTGAAAGGCTTGCTGCCATGTTTGAATCTATCGACCCGGTCATGCTTGCGCGCATCCAGTTTGCCGCAAACATTTCGTTCCACATCCTGTTTCCAACGATCACGATTGCCCTTGGCTGGGTGCTCCTGTTCTTCAAGCTGCGCTTTCAGGCCACTGGCGATACGCGCTGGATGGATGCCTACGCACTGTGGGTCAAAGTTTTCGCATTGTCTTTCGCCCTGGGCGTCGTGTCCGGCATCACCATGAGTTTCCAGTTCGGCACCAATTGGCCGGGCTTCATGGAGCGCGTCGGCAACATTGCTGGCCCCTTGCTGGCCTACGAGATCCTGACTGCCTTCTTCCTGGAAGCTGCGTTTCTAGGGATCATGCTGTTCGGGTTCCGGCGTGTTCCAAACTGGATCCACACCATGGCGACGGTTCTTGTCGCTTTTGGCACCACCATGTCGGCCTTCTGGATCATGGTGCTGAACGCGTGGATGCACACGCCTGCCGGCCATGAAATCCGCGATGGTGTCGCCCATGCGGTTGACTGGATGGCGATCATCTTCAACCCGTCCATGCCCTACCGGCTGACCCACATGCTCCTGGCGTCTGGGCTCACCTGCGCCTTCCTGATCGCTGGCCTGTCGGCCTATCAGTGGCTCAGGGGCGACCGGCGCCCCGGCGTCCTGTCTGCGCTGAGGACCGGGATTGTGCTCGGCGCGGTGCTGATCCCGATCCAGATCCTGGTTGGCGATCTCCATGGCATCAACACCATGAAGCATCAGCCAGCCAAGGTCGCGGCGATTGAGGCCAACTGGGAAACCAGGGGCAACGTGCCACTGGTCCTGTTTGCACTGCCCGATGAACAGGCGCGGACCAACCATTTCGAGATCTCGATCCCGAGCCTCGCCAGCCTCATCCTGACCCACCATGCCGAGGGCGTGGTCCCGGGCCTCAACCAGTTCAAGGGCAATCACCCACCTGTCGCGCCGGTGTTCTGGGCGTTTCGCGTGATGGTCGGCGTCGGCGTTTTGATGCTGCTTGTCTCGTGGGTTGGCGCCTTCTTGCTGTGGCGGCGGGGCACGCCGCCGGCCTGGCTGTCCATCGGCCTTGTGGCCATGAGCTTTTCCGGCTGGGTTGCCACCCTGGCTGGCTGGTACGTGACCGAGATTGGTCGCCAGCCTTGGCTTGTAACGGGCGTTCTGCGGACCGCTGAAGCGGCATCAGCCGTACCCGCTGCCATGATCGCCTCAACGCTTGCCATGTATCTCCTGACCTATCTCGCGCTGATCATTGCCTATGTCACGGTCGTGTTTCACCTCGCCCGCAAGGCAGCCTCGCAGGCTCCTTCTGGCGGTTCGCGCGGCGCAGCGCCTGTTTTCCCAATGCCCGCTGTTGCAGCGAAGTCGGAGTAGCTGAGATGATCGTGTTCGGCATGACACCGGAAATCTGGCTGCCCCTCGCTTTCGGCGGGCTGATGGCCTTCTCCATGCTCGCCTACATCGTTCTCGATGGGTACGACCTTGGCGTTGGCCTTCTCATGGCGCGAGCCACCCAGGACGAGAAGGATCGCATGATTGCCTCCATCGGTCCGTTCTGGGATGCCAACGAGACGTGGCTGGTCCTTGGCGTCGGGCTGTTGCTTGTGGCGTTCCCGATCGCTCACGGCATGATCCTGACCGCGCTCTATCTGCCCATCGCCATTATGCTGTTTGGTCTGATCCTGCGCGGCGTGGCCTTTGAGTTTCGGGCCAAGGTGGGCCCCGAGCAGAAGATCTGGTGGAATCGCATCTTCGTTGCCGGTTCAGCGATCACGGCGCTGTCGCAAGGTTTCATGCTGGGCATGTACGTGATGGGCTTTGAACTCACGTTGGCGCATCTGGCCTTTGCGGCCCTGTCGGGCGTGTGTGTGGCAGCAGGCTACGCCTATATCGGTGCGGCCTGGCTGATCCTGAAAACTGAGGGGAAGCTGCAGCGACGCGCCGTCGGCTGGGCCAGGGTCTCGCTCGCCTTGATGGCGTTCGGCATGCTCGCCGTGTCGCTGGCGACGCCGCTTGTGTCAGAGCGCATCTTCGAGCGCTGGTTCTCGTTGCCCGCCATCGTAGCTCTCGCGCCGATCCCGCTCATCACGGCTGCAGTCTTTGCGATCCTCTGGGTGATGCTCAAATCCATGCCAAGGCCAGATGATCGCTGGGCCATTGTGCCGTTTCTTGGCGGCATCGTGCTCTACGTTCTCGCGTTCAATGGCCTTGCCTACTCGTTCTACCCCTATGTCGTGCCCGAGCGGCTGACGCTCTGGCAGGCCTCGGCTGCGCCAGAGAGCCTGATCATCATCCTGTTTGGCGCCGGCATCATGGTGCCGGTGATCGCGGCCTATTCAGCGTTCAGCTACTGGGTGTTTCGTGGCAAGGCGACCGCGCTGACGTATCACTAGGCCGCGCCCGCCTAACCCGGCAAAGTCAAGATCACACGCGGATGTCTGCGAGAGACGTCAGAGCTGTTGAGATTTCGCTGTTGCCACCCAAGGCAGCTTCGTCGTTGGAATATCCATCGAACTGCGCCAGCTTGCCGAACGACAGGCCGGTCATCTTCTCGATGCTGA
>JAIYEB010000003.1 GCA_027487195.1 Hyphomicrobiales bacterium
GGCGGCTCAGGGCGGATCGTCAACATCGCCTCGACGGATGCCAAACGCTTTCGCGATCCGACCGCCCCGCTTGGCTATGTCATGTCAAAGCATGCGCTTCTTGCCCTGTCCCATGCGGCGCGGTTTGAGGGCTATGAGGCTGGCGTGCGGGTTACAGCGCTGTGCCCGGGCGCCATCGATACCGATCTGATCCATGGGCTGCCCGGCGCAACCGCTGCGGCCAACCGGATGAAGCCGGCGACAATCGCTGAGATCGTCGCGCTGCTCCTGCGCCTGCCCAACACCGCAAGCGTTGCGGAGATGATCGTCAATACGCGACTGGAGCACTCGCTATGATCGGCGCGTCTGTGGCTCGAAACTCAGCCCGAGGGCTTGAAAGCGGTCACATCGATGTGCGGCGTGCGCCCCAGCACCTGGTCGGCAATGATTTGGCCCATCAGCGGACCGACGGTAAATCCCATCCACGGAAAGAACGCGATGAAAAAGCCGGGATGACCCGGCACTTCGCCAATGATCGGTCGCCAATCGGCGGTCCCATTCACGATCGCCGCCCAGCTTCGCACAATCTGGATCCCGTCCAGCTGAGGCACCGCATCAAGCGCCACCCGCATGTTCTGCACGAGCGAGCGCATGCTGACTTGCGGGCGCCCAAATTCGTCGAGATCTGCCGGCCAACCCCCACCGATCAGCAAGGTTCCAACCGCGGTCTGTTTCAGCGACAGTTTCTCGTCAGCCGAATAGATCAGATGATGGATCATCGGTTGAACCGGCTCGCTCACCGTCGTCTGGATCGCGTGCGCCTCGACCGGAAGGTCAATGCCAAGCATCGCAGCAATGGTACCAGCGCCAGCCCCTGCGCAATTGACCACACGGCGCGCGTAAATGTTGCCGGTATCGGTCCGGGCGATGTAGCCGTCCCCCTCGCGCATCAGGCCCGTCACCGAGACATGACGCTCGATGCGCGCCCCATTGGCCTCGGCACGTTTGGCAAACGCCGGGCCTGCAAGCAGCGGGTTCGCCTTGCCCTCGGTTGGACAGAACGCGCCGCCGATCATGATCTCGGAAATGTAGGGCGCAAGACGCTCAATCCCGCCACGATCGAGCATCTCGACCTCAAGCCCCTGCGCACGCTCGACCCTCGCCTTGGCCTCGATCACGCGCATCTGCGCTTCGTTTCGCCCGACAATCAGCCCGCCAGGCGTTGCGACATCAAGCGCTGTGCCAAGTTCAGCCTCAACCCCGGCCCAGACATCGATAGAGGCACGCATCAACTGCAACGTCGGGGCAAACGTCTCGGCCCATTCCGGACCATTCAGGAAGAACGGCTCGTAGGGGATCTGCCCGTGGAGCGAGCCGGAATTGCAGCCGGACGCCTCGGTATTGAGGTCATGGCGCTCGACGAGCAGCACGTCGCATCCCGCACGTGCGAGATGATGCGCAACCGCGCTGCCGGCGATCCCGCCACCGATTACGAGAACATCAGCCTGTCTGCTTTGCCCGCTTGCCATGGCTCGTCCTACAAGGCCGTTTCATTGCAGGCACCATCGAAAATGCCGCACCGCGCGCAAATCTCAACTTGAGGAGCCTGCCATGTCAAAAATGCCCGTCGCTGCATCGACCTTCCCGTTCCTGTACTCCCATAGCGGGCTTGATGCGCTGAAGCACCTGAACAGCATGGGCTACAAGGCCTATGAGATGATGATCTTTCCGCCCCATTGCTGGCCTGCGGAATTGACCCCCGGTCAAAAGAAAGAGTTCACGGCGTTTCTTGATGGCGAAGGCGCGCGCATCACCTCGTTTTGCTATCCGCTCCTCGACAACAATCCAAACTCTGTCGATCGTCTCATGCGCCGCTACACGCTGGATCGCTACAAGGAGGCCATTGAGCTTTCGGTGCAGTGGAAGTGCCCGTATGTCTGCGCCATCCCCGGCCCGGTGAACTCCTTGATCGACCCGCCGGTCAAATGGATGCGCGAATGGTTTGTCGAGGGCATGAAAGAGCTCGTCGCCTTCGCAAAGGGATCAGGCGTCGAGATTATTCTCGAGAATGTGCCCTTCACATTCCTGCCCACCGCAAAAGACATGCTGGATGTGGCGAACGACATTGATCCATCGGTTGGCATCAACTTCGATGTTTGCAACTCCGCCTTCATCAAGGAAGACGTGGCTGCCGCGATCAAGCTTCTCGGCACCAGGATCAAGAATGTCCATATCTCGGACTCAACCTATGCCGTCTTCAAGCATGACCGGCTGGGCACAGGCATTGTCGATCCCGCTGGCGCAGCAAAAGCCCTGCAGGATATCGGCTACAAGGGCCTGACGGTTCTCGAGATCATCACGGATGCGCTGCAGCCCGGCGCGAACCCGGATGCCGATATCAAGGCTTCCCACGACATTCTTGCAAAGCACGGCTGGGCAGCGCGCGCCTGATCCCAATATCTCATCAATCGAGGAGACAGACATGACCCACAATTTTCGCGGCTGCCACACCGTCACCGTCACACCCTTCACCGAGGATGGAAAGCGCATCGACCTTCCGGCCATGCGCCGCTTCCTGGACTGGCAGTACCAGAACGGCGCGCCAGGCGTCATCATCCTGGGAACGACTGGCGAGTTCCTGACCATCTCGGACGATGAGCGCTCGGAATATGTTGCCGCCGCCGTTGCCCACTGCAAGGGCCGCATGACCGTCATGGTCGGCGCAGCAAACGCCTATACGCCCAATGCCGTTCGCTATGCCCGCGAGGCGGAAAAGGCCGGCGCCCATGGCCTCATGATCGCGCCGCCCTACTA
>JAIYEB010000167.1 GCA_027487195.1 Hyphomicrobiales bacterium
GCGCTGGCACCGGTTCTGGTTCTCTGGCTTGGCTTTGGTCTGGCCTCGAAGATCGCGATGACGACGCTGATTACGCTGTTTCCGGTCGCGCTTGCCTATCTCGAGGGGATGCGGCGAACCGATCAGGCGCTTGTCGATCTTGGCCGGCTCTGGGGCCTGTCGGGCTATCGCGAAGTTCTTGAAATCCGTGCGAAAGCCGCCCTCCCCGCTTTGGCAGCGGGCTTCAAGGGCGCTGCGGCCGCGAGTCCCATGGCAGCCATTATCGGCGAATGGGTCGGCGCAGCGGGTGGGCTTGGATTTGTCATGATCCAGGCGAATGCGCGCATGCAGACCGACATGCTGTTCGCCGCTGTCATCGTCTTGATGGCGATGGGGGTTACGCTGTGGTTTGCCGTGGAATGGGCCTTGTCGCGGGCGCTGCCGTGGGCCGCAGACAGCGCCCGGCTGGGCGACGATTAGCTGCACAGGACAGGGCTTCTCCTTTTTCCCGCAAGCGTGTAGGTCTGTTGGTACCGAGGGGAGCCCGCGAGGGCTGAGACAGCGCAAGCTGGACCCTTTGAACCTGATCCGGGTCATGCCGGCGGAGGGACGGGTGCCTGACTTGACCGTTCATTCGTTGATCATGCCCCGGACCAACCGGAGCCTTGCCATGATCAACCGCCGCAGCCTTCTCGCCTCCGTTGCCGTCGTTGCCGCACCTGCCATCGTCGCCGCCCAGACGCCGGAGCGCATGACCGTTCTGCTCGACTGGTTCGTCAATCCGGACCACGCGACGCTGGTGATTGCGCGCGATCGTGGCTACTTCCGAAGCGCGGGCCTTGATGTGATCCTGGTGCCGCCGCAAGACCCATCCGCCCCTCCCCGCCTTGTTGCCGCGCGCCAGGCGGATGTCGCTGTGTCCTACCAACCCCAGCTTCATCTGCAGGTGAATGAGGGGCTGCCGCTGATGCGCTTTGGGACCTGCATTGCCACGCCGCTGAATTGCCTTGTCGCGCTGGCCGATGGCCCGATCAAGACGATTGCTGACTTGAAGGGCAAAACCGTTGGCTTTTCGGTCGGTGGATTTGAAGATGCGGTGCTTGGCGCCATGCTGCGCACACATGGCCTGCAACTGTCGGACGTTCGCCTGGTCAACATCAACTTCGCGCTGACGCAATCCTTGCTTGCTGGCCGGGTTGACGCCGTGATCGGGGCTTTCCGCAATTTTGAACTGACCCAGATCGCGCTGGCCGGTCGGCGTGGCATCGCCTTCTATCCCGAAGAGCATGGCGTTCCGGCCTATGATGAACTGATCTTTGTCACGCACCGCGACCGTGCGCGCGAACCGCGCATGCGCCGCTTTATCGATGCCATCGAGCGAGCGACGGTGTCGCTTCTCAATGATCCGGCAGGCAACTGGGACCTGTTCAAACGCGCCTATCCAACCCTCGATGATGAGTTGAACCGGCGCGCCTGGGCCGACACGCTGCCGCGGTTTGCAAAACGCCCGGCTGCGCTCGATACGCAACGCTATGAACGCTTTGCGCGCTTTCTTCAGGCTGCCGGGCTCATTCGCGAGATACCAGCGATTGGCACCTATGCCATTGAACCACCGCCGGCCTGAAACCGGTAAAGCGCGAGCGGCATGAGGCTTGCCTCTCCCTGACCGTGGGAGGCGGGATCGTGCTGGATCGGCGCAGTTTTCTCGGAACGGGACTGGTTTTTGTTGCAGGGCCTGCGCTTTGCGATGCGCTTGGCCCATCGCTGCGCGGCACATTGGCGGAGCCTGTTGTTGATGACACCCCATCAATGCAGGCTGCGATTGATCACGCTGCGTCGACAGGCGTGCCGCTCAGGCTTGGACCCGGAGTGTTTCAGGTCTCTGGCCTTGTTCTTCCCTCAGGGCTGGTCTTGCAGGGCGTTGGTGGCGCAACCCGACTGATAGGGTCAGGACGGGTTCTTGCGCTGATCGATGGCACCGACCAGGTCCGGATCAGTGATCTGGTGCTGGATGGCTCAGGTATGGGCGAAAGCCCAGCGGCGCCTGGCCTCTTGACGGTGACTGGTGCTCGCAGGCTGTGGCTTGAACGGGTTGAAATCCGATCCGCGCCTGGCGATGGCCTCTTCCTTGATGCGACACAGGGGGTTCTTCGAGATCTGACCATCACCGGACCGCGCCGGCATGGTGTCGTCATCATGAACGGGCGGGGTGTGGAGATGTCCGCGGGCCAGGTGCTCTCGCCGGGTGGCTCCGGGGTGCAGATCGTTCGACGTGACCGCGGCCCCGACGCAACGCGGATCGAGGGCTTGCGTGTGGAGGCTGCGCGTGGATCGGCAGCAGTTTCGATCAATCGGGCTTCCGGAGTTTCGCTCTCGCGGATTGTGATCGACGGCGCGTTGGGCGCTGGCGTCGAAATCATTGATGCCCACGCCACGGGGATCGAAGCCACACACATTCTTCGGGCGCAGGGTGCTGGCGTACGCGTGCTTGGTGCCTCCATGCGCACACGCGTGACCATGAGCCGGATTGAAGATGCGCCAACCGGAATTGAGGATCGCGGACCGGGTCCCGGGCTCTATACCGCAAATGCCATGACGCGTTGCCGGATTGGAATTGCGCTGGCCGCGCCAGACGGCGGACATGTGATCACTGACAATCTCATCACAGGCACGCAAACCGGCGCTGTCGTCTCCATCGACAGCGACGGCAAGCCGCGGGCGGAAACGTCACGCCGTGAGCCTAGTCCGGGATGATCCGGCAAACCGCTTCAATCTCAACCGTGATGTTGAACGGGAGAGAATGTGCGCCAAACGCCGAGCGCGCATGACGCCCGCGTTCGCCAAGGACCGCAACAAACAGCTCCGAACAGCCATCAATGACGCTGGGGTGGCGGTCAAAGCCATCAGCTGCATTGACGAGGCCCAGGACCTTCAGGACTTCGATACGCTCAAGTGAGCCTGCGGCAGCCTGCATGGCGGCCAGAAGTTGCAGCCCTGCCAGCTTTGCATGTTCGCGCGCGTCGGCAAGCGATACATCCCCTCCGACCTTGCCCTGATGCCACCCCTCACCAACAAGCTTCTTGGGTCCCTGGCCTGCAAGATAGAGGGTCGTGCCATCGCGCCTGAAAGGCACATATGCTCCCATCGGGGTTGGAGCTGGTGGAATCGCCA
>JAIYEB010000367.1 GCA_027487195.1 Hyphomicrobiales bacterium
CCGGCCAATGCCCGCCAGCTGTTCGCCATGGTTCAGCGTCACGGCAAGGGTGCCACCCGCATCATGGTTCGCAACGGCCAGCCGCCAGCGGATATCGTCGCCCAGATGCGCAACTTCAATAGCAACGCCGTGGTTGCCCACGCCACTGCGGATCCGACAGCTTCCCAAATGCGCCCGCGCGTCCAGCGCCCGGCCACTGTCGCCGCAGCACCCTCTGCTCCACGTGAAACGGCAGCAAGCCGCGCCGCAGCCAGCCGTCTTGTGGCCGCAACCCGTACGCAGAACGCGCCCCCGGGCTTTGGCGTCCATGTCACATCCGCCGGCGATCAGATCCTGGTCCCGGTCTGGGGTGGCGGCGCCAACTCGTTGCGCGGTTCCTTCGCGCAGCGCTGAGCACTGGACCTGATCTCAACCGTCAGCGCCTGCGTGCTGACACCGGGTTGTCGATACGGTCGCGCATGAGCTAAGACCCGTTCCGCCCGGCGCTTAGTTCGGGTGGAATTGAAAAGGCCAGGATCCATGCGCCTCGCACGTGTTCAACGCACGACGAAGGAGACCGATGTTTCGGTCACTGTGTCTCTTGATGGAGCGGGAACCGCATCCATTGCGACCGGTGTTGGCTTCTTCGACCACATGCTCGAGCAGGTCGCGCGTCACGGCCGGTTCGATCTCGAGATACGGGCCAAGGGTGACCTGCATATCGATGATCACCACACGGTCGAGGATGTCGGCATTGCGCTCGGCCAGGCCTTCCGTCAGGCGCTCGGGGACATGGCAGGCATTACCCGCTATGCCGACGCAACTGTGCCGATGGACGAAACCCTGACGCGGGCAGCCCTGGATATATCGGGCAGGCCGTTTCTGGTCTTCAAGACCGCGTTCCCGACACAGAAGATCGGCACCTTCGATACCGAACTCGTGCGCGAGTTCTTCCAGGCTTTCACGACGCATGCCGCTGTGACGCTTCATGTCGAAACAGCCTATGGCGCCAACAGCCACCATATCGCCGAGAGCTGCTTCAAGGCGCTGGCGCGGGTCTTGAAGGCGGCGGTGGCGGTTGACCCAAGGCTTGGGCAGGATCTGCCAACCACCAAAGGTCGATTGGGAGGCTGATGCCATGGGCCTCAAGGTCTATCTGGCGTTCGCGCCCGGTTTCGGTGACCCACGTGCACCCGGCCAGGGCGAGCGCGTCATCTTCGTGCGCGAAGGCTTTGAATTCTGGGCCTTTGTCCTCACCCTGCCATGGCTGATCCTGAAGCGCGCCTGGTTTGGCGTGCTGGTCTATGTCGTGTCGTTCTCGGCCCTGCAGGTCATTCTTGCGCTGGTGAGCACACCTCCCCTCGCAACAATTCTCATTTCGCTGACCGTTTCGTTGCTGGCTGGTCTTGAGGCGTCCCACCTCGTCCAGGTGTCCCTGCGCTATCGTGGCTATATCCATGTCGCGTCAGTCGTTGCGCCAAATCTCGCTGAAGCCGAGCTGAAGTTCTTCCGCGACTACCAGCCCCGTATCGCTGCGCCACGCCAGACCGTCGACACTTCGGTCCTCGGACTGTTTCCGGAGCGGAGCGGGCGCGCGTGAGGGTAGCTATTATTGACTATGGCGCGGGCAATCTTCGCTCCGCTGCGAAGGCGTTTGAGCTTGCCGGCGCGACAGTTGACGTCACCTCGGACCCTGCAACCGTTGCCAAAGCCGAACGCATTGTCTTGCCCGGCGATGGAGCGTTCGCTGATTGCCGAACAAGCCTTTCGGCCCTGCCAGGCATGGATGAGGCGATCGAGCGCGCTGTAAAGACCAGGGGCGTCCCGTTTCTCGGGATTTGTGTCGGCATGCAGCTCCTCGCCAGCGAAGGCCACGAGTTTGGCATCACCAAAGGCTTCGGTTGGCTTCCCGGCAGGGTTGACCGCATCAGGCCTGCATCGGCTGTGCTGAAAGTGCCCCATATGGGCTGGAACACGCTGAACGCTGTCAGGCCGCATCCCCTGACGCGGGACCTTGAACTCGGACCTCAGGGCCTGCACGCCTACTTCCTGCATGGCTACCACATGGTGCTGGATGATCCCCGCGATCTTGTTGCGACCGCGGACTATGGCGGACCGGTCACCGCAATCGTCGCGCGCGGCAACGTTGCCGGCGTTCAGTTCCACCCGGAAAAAAGCCAGAGGCTCGGGCTGAAGCTCGTATCGAACTTTCTGGACTGGCGGCCATGATCCTGTTCCCGGCGATCGATCTGAAGGACGGCGCGTGCGTTCGCCTGCGCGAAGGCCTGATGGACACGGCCACGGTTTTTGCCCTCGACCCGGCAGCCCAGGCCGCAAGCTTTGAGGCGCAGGGGTTTGAGTGGCTGCATGTTGTCGATCTTGACGGCGCATTTGCGGGCGCACCGGTCAACCAGGCAGCTGTGCGCGCCATCCGCGCCGCCACCCGGTTTCCAATCCAGCTCGGCGGCGGCATTCGCGACATGGCCACCATTGCGGCCTGGCTCGAAGCCGGTGTGACCCGGGTCATTCTCGGCACTGTGGCCGTCCGCAACCCGGACCTCGTGCGCGAAGCCTGCCGGCAGTTTCCGGGCCAGATTGTCCTGGGCCTTGACGCTAAGGGCGGCAAAGTCGCGGTGCAGGGCTGGGCAGAGGCGACAGAACTGACCACGACCGAGATGGCCATGCGCTTTGAAGACGCCGGCGCGGCAGCCATTGTGTTTACGGACGTGGGCCGTGACGGCCTTCTGAAAGGCCTCAACATCGAGGCAACCCTTGCACTCGCCAGGGCCACGAAGACCCCCGTGATTGCCTCGGGCGGACTTGGATCCATGGCCGATATTGATCGCCTCGCCATGCCGGAGTGCGCTGTGCTTGAAGGCGCCATCTCCGGTCGCGCGCTGTATGACGGGCGCATTGATGTGCCGAAGGCCCTTTCCATCCTTGCGAAAGCCGCCCGCACCCCACGATCCGGCGCGACGGGCTAAACCCATGGCACTTAAGCCACTCGCCAATCGCATGATCTCGCAATATGCAGGACCTGCAACAGTCGCAACCGAGCCCTGATCATGCTGAAAGTGCGTGTCATTCCCTGCCTTGATGTGCACGAGGGTCGTGTCGTCAAGGGCGTGAACTTCGTCGATCTGGTCGACGCAGGCGATCCTGTTGAGGCGGCCACCGCTTATGACAAGGCCGGTGCCGACGAGCTTTGTTTCCTCGACATCTCCGCAACCCATGAAAATCGCGGCACCTTGCTTGATGTAGTCGCACGCACCGCGGAAGCCTGCTTCATGCCCGTCACTGTTGGTGGCGGGGTGCGGGAACTGGACGATATCCGCGCGCTGATGCTTGCGGGCGCCGACAAGGTCTCGATCAACTCCGCTGCCGTGCGCGATCCCATGATCGTTGCGCGCGCGGCCGAGAAGTTTGGTGCGCAAGCCATCGTGGTTGCGATTGATGCCAAGATCGTATCCCAGGGGGGGGAGCCGGAGCGCTTCGAGATCTTCACCCATGGCGGGCGCAAGGCCACCGGAATTGATGCGGTGGCCCATGCGCGCAAGGTCGCAGACCTTGGCGCTGGTGAAATCCTGCTGACATCCATGGACCGGGATGGCACGCGCGCAGGCTTTGACATCCGCCTGACACGCGCAATCTCTGATGCTGTCAGCATCCCAGTTGTGGCCAGCGGCGGCGTTGGCGCGCTCGATCATTTCGTGACAGGGGTCACGGAAGGCCACGCCAGCGCCGTTCTTGCGGCATCAGTCTTTCATTTCGGCACCTTTTCCATTGGCGAGGTCAAGCGACACATGGCCTCTGCCGGGCTGCCCATGCGGCTTGATGGACTGTCGGCATGAGTGACGCGCTCGACCGCCTGATCGCGACGATCAAGTCCCGCGCAGCTGCGCCGGATCCGTCCTCCTACACGTCGGCACTGCTTCAGGCAGGCCCGCCACGCATTGCCAAGAAGCTTGGCGAGGAAGCGGTTGAAACCATCATTGCTGCGCTTGGAGACGACAAGGCGGCGCTCGCCGGCGAGACCGCCGACCTGATCTATCATCTGCTGGTGCTTCTGGAAGCGAGAGGCGTCAGCTTTGATGAGGTTCGGGCCATTCTCGATCAGCGCCACGGCACCTCGGGTCTCGTGGAAAAGGCCGCCCGGCCGCACGATCCAACCTCGGCTCCGTAGAGATGCTGCAAACAGACCTTCCAGTGCCCTATCGCATCTTTGACCGGGATGGGTGGGCGTCGCTGCGCGCTGACACGCCCATGACGCTGACCGCCAGCGAAGTCGTTGCGCTGTCCTCGTTCAACGACAAGATCTCGATTGGCGAAGTCGAGACCATCTACCTGCCGCTGTCGCGCCTTCTCTGGCTCTATGTCGCGGCAACACAGCAACTGTTTTCAGCGACCGCGCGTTTCCTTGGCGATGAGGGCGGCGGCAAAGTCCCCTATGTCATTGGTCTCGCGGGCTCGGTTGCCGTGGGCAAATCGACCGCAGCTCGTATCCTGCGTGAACTGCTCGCGCGCTGGCCAACCACGCCCAAGGTCGATTTGATCACGACAGACGGCTTTCTCCATACCAGCGCCGTTCTAGCCTCCCAGGGGCTGATGGAACGAAAAGGCTTCCCGGAGAGCTATGACGGCAAGGCGCTGCTGACGTTTCTGTCGGATATCAAGGCTGGAAAGCGCTCCGTCCAGGCGCCGCTTTACTCCCATCTCGTCTACGATGTCCTTCCTGATCGCCATCAGATCATCGACCGGCCGGATATTCTGATTGTCGAGGGTCTCAATGTCCTGCAGCCCAACAGGCTGCCGCGCGAGGGCCGCACATCCCTGCCCTTCGTGTCGGACTTTTTCGACTTCTCAATCTACGTCGACGCCGACGAGAACCTGATCCATGACTGGTATGTCGAGCGCTTCATGCGGCTGCGCCAAACCGCGTTCGTCGATCCCCAGAGCTTCTTTCACCGCTATGCCACCCTCTCGGAGACTGACGCACTGCGCTATGCCGACGGGCTTTGGTATCGCATCAACCTGCCAAACCTGCGCGACAACATCCTGCCAACGCGCGACCGCGCCAGCCTGATCCTGACCAAGGGCGCTGACCACAGGATCGAGACAGTCGCCTTGCGCAAGCTCTGATTATCCGCGGAGCGGATAGCTGGCTTCCAGTATGTACGGCCCGCCGCCGACGGAATCGCGCGAGGAGTAGAGGTTGAACCGGTCAACCTCAAAGGGCGGCAGCGAAAACGGGCTGTGGCTGACCATCCAGCTCGCCACGTCGCCGGGATAGGCCCCGCGCACGCGCGCAATCGTGACATGCGGAGTATA
>JAIYEB010000211.1 GCA_027487195.1 Hyphomicrobiales bacterium
GGCAGGGCATTGGGTGCGGAGACGGTCATCGCGTCACCCGAGCCTGATGCGCGGATCAAGTCGCGCATAGATCAGATCGACGACGAGGTTCAGCAGTACGAAAACCACCGCAAAGACAATGACTGCGGCCTGAACCAGCGGAATATCCCTTTGGTTGATCGCGTTGAACACCAGGCGTCCGACACCTGGCCACGAGAAGATCGTCTCAACAACAACGACGCCCGAGAGCATGAAGCCGAACTCGAGGCCAACCATGGTCACAACGGGAAGCCAGGCATTGCGAAGCGCGTGGCCGGTCACGACCTGCGGCTCGGCAAGGCCTTTGGCACGCGCAGTGCGGACGTAGTCTTGCGACAGGACCTCCAGCATTGATGAGCGCACAAGCCGGGCGTTACGCGAGAGCGAAAAGAACGCAACGGTGACCGCAGGCATGATGAGGTAAGTCAGTGCTTCGGGCAGGCTGCGCAGCGCCCCCCAGAAGTCGCCGGCAAAGAGCGGCACGATCAGGGGCACATGCCCTGAAATGGGCAGCCACTGCAGCCACAGGCCGACAAACAGGATCAGCATGATGCCAAGCCAGAAGCTTGGAATGGATTGGCCGAAGATGGCGAGCGTCATGATTCCACCATCAACCGCAGTGCCGCGATTGAGCGCTGCAATTACACCGAGCGGAATGGCGAGCCCGATGGCAATGATCATTGCAACGATGGTCAGTTCAATCGTCGCCGGAAAATGCGCGAGAACGACATCGAGCGCCGATGTCTTGTAGGTCAGGGACGTTCCAAGATCCCCGCGCACAAGACCGCCGAGAAACGACAGATACTGGACATAAAGCGGGCGATCAAAGCCGAGCTTGATCCGCGTTTCCTGGATTTCCTGCTCGCTGGCGCGCTCGCTGACGTAAAGATAGGTCGGATCGCCAGCCATATGCAGCGCAATGAATGTGATGACCGTCACGCCTGTGATGACGAAGATGCTTTGCAGCAATCGGCGCGCGATCATCGTCCACATGCGGGAATTCTACCTCTTTCAATTGAAACATCGAACACCGCCGCCCCTGACGGGGCGGCGGGTTTGAAAGCGGTCCTAACGGGGTGTCGCTTCGTTGATGTAGATCTTCTCGTCGCGCCGCGCGGTCCAGTTGATCCGCTGCGCAACGCCGTAGAAGTCCGGCTGGAAGTACAGGAGCAGCCATGGGCCGCGCTCGTAGAAGATCCGGAGCATGCGATCGATGATGACGCGCTGCTCGGCTTCGGGGCGTGGCGTGGCAAGTTCTGTCCAGCCCTGGAAGAACTCAGGGTCTTCCCACTGGGCGTAGTTGGTACCGGCCTGCGGCGTTGAGATATCGGCCATGTCGTAGAGCGCATTCCATGTCGCGCCACCCGAGCCGAGCAGGAAAAGCGGACCTGCAGCACGCTGGCGGATCAGCGGAACATAGACCGACGCCCACTCCATCGGCTCGACATTCACCTTGACGCCGACATCGGTCAGCATCTGGCCAATCGCGAGCGCGACGTTGCGGTCGTTGAGGTAGCGCCCGTTCGGTGTTTGCAGTGTCAGTTCGAAGCGAACGCCATTGGCCCCGCGCCGATATCCTGCCTCATCGAGAAGGCGTTCTGCGGTCCGCGGCTCAAACGGGTAGGGGGTCAGTGAGCGGTTGTGATTTGGCGGATTGACGAGGCCCGTGGCGCGCTCGCAGGCCATGCCAAGGAGTTGCGTGCAGATCGAAGGAACATCGATTGCATATTGCATGGCCCGACGCACAGCCGGGTTGCGGATGGCAAGGCCGCCCGGCGTGTTGCCGAACTGTGCCGCCTGATTGAAGCCGACATAGATGCGGCGTGTCCCGGAAACGGCCTGGACGCGCGCGCGCTGGCTGCGGTTGACGGTGTCGATCTGGTCCGGCGGCACATTGGTCATGATGTCAACGTTGCCGGCGATCAGTTCGGCAGTCCGGGTCGAGGCTTCCGGAATGACGCGCCAGACCACGCGCTCAAAGTTGGCGGGGCGGATCGTGTAGCCGGGGACCTTTTCGATCACGATGCGATCTGAACGAACCCATTCAACGAACCGGTATG
This sequence comes from Hyphomicrobiales bacterium, assembly GCA_027487195.1. Taxonomy (GTDB): domain Bacteria; phylum Pseudomonadota; class Alphaproteobacteria; order Rhizobiales; family UBA4765; genus JAIYEB01. The sequence continues at coordinate 2,079 of JAIYEB010000211.1, forward strand.
GCCCGGAGCCCACTGGCCGCTGGGCAGCCTGCTCACGCGTCATGCGCTCGTAGCTGTCCTTGCAGTGGATATAGACCTCGGAAATCATGCCAAGCGCGATCGGGTTGAAGCGCGCAATCGTGATGCGCACGTTCAGATCATCGACAACCGTTGCATCCCGATAGCCAAGCGACTGGAATACGAAGCCTGGCGTGTTTCCGGTGAAGCGGTTTGCAGGATCAGCAGCCCGCTTGAACGTGTAGACCACGTCCTCGGCTGTCAGCGCTTCGCCGTCATGGCACGTCATGCCCGGCCGCAGCTTGAAGGTCAGCTGCGTTCCATCTGCAGATACCGTGTGGGATTCCGCGAGATAAGGCACGATCTCGCCGGCTGGCGTGACCTGGAACAACGTGCCCCAGATATGCTGTGCAATGTTGGCCGTGTCACGGGACGAGATGTCGGCTGGATCAAGCGTTGAGGCGTCGGTGCCGTTGGCAACCACGAGTGTTGTTCGGCTGGGCGCGTTTTGCGCCACAACCGGGAGCGCTGCGATTCCGAACAGGCCGAGCGCCAGTGCCGTAGTGGTCAGGAAGCTGTTTCCAAGACGCATATGTAGTGTCCCCGGGCATGATGTGAACGAACAGACGGCGTTTGGCCCTTGCGGACCAGATAGATTGTATACTGTATTACAATCAGTCTAGGCCGATCATGGCCTGGGGATCAATGGGCGGCGCATACGTTTGAAACCCGAACTCGATATTGAAATGATCCGTGTGCCGCTGGCGCGGCTTACAACGTTCGTCCGCTCGGCGTTTCGCGCCATGGGCCTTGATGAGGCATCGGCGGACCTGACAACGCACGCGCTGATCTACAGCGAGCTGCGCTTTCATCCAGGCCAAGGCCAGGGGGTGCGGCGTCTGCCGGCCTACCAGGACCGGATCGCGCGTGGGGTGCTCGACAAGGCCGCGCCTTTTGAGGTCTTGAAGGAAAGCCCGGCCCTCGCACTTGTCGATGGCCACAATGGTCTTGGGAGCGTGATTGGCATCAAGGCCATGCGTCTTGCCGTCTCAAAATCCAAGGTCTGTGGCATTGGCGTTGTGAATGTCCGCAATGGCACACATTACGGATCGTCTGCGGTCCATGCCAACCAAGCGGTCGAGGCGGGCTGTATTGGCCTGGCTTTCACCAATGCGGGGCCGGAAATGGCAGCGTTCGGTGGAGCCACCGCCATGGTTGGCACCAACCCATGGGCCATTGGTGCTCCGAGCGATTTGGGTTTCCCGGTCATTCTCGACATTGCTTTGACGACTGCCGGAAAGGGCATGATGCGTTGGCATGCACGGGAGGGGCGAAAGATGCCGCTCGACTGGGCGCTGACGCCCGAAGGGCTTGAGACGGATGATCCGGAGGCGGCGATGGCAGGAGCGCTCCTTGGGATTGGCGAGTACAAGGGATATGGGCTGTCATTGATGACGGACGCCATGACCGGTGTCCTCTCCGGTGGCGCCTTTGGCCGCAAGCCTTACTCGGACCCGCTGAGGCAGGATGTGTCACACACCTTCATTGCCATCGACATTGACTGGTTCATGCCGCTTGGCGACTATGCCCGCCGCCTTGGCGACCTCGCCCGCGACATCAAGACATCAAAACTTCGCCCGGGCTTCAAGGAAGTGCTGGTGCCGGGCGAACTTGAGCATCGGCGTTTGAGTGAAAAGACGGCCAACGGCGTTCCCATTGATCGTGTCGTGCTGAATGAGCTTCGTGCGCTCGCCAAAGACCTCGCAATTGCACCAATCGAGGGTGCGACATGACGCTAAATCCGCTGGATCAAACCTTCTATCGGGCCTTGCATGACCGTTTGCGCACCGAGATAGTCCGGAGCGGCAGCGACGGTTGCCTTGCCCTTCAAAGCGGCAACGTCATCTATCTCTCGGGCTTCTTTCATTCCGTGAATGAGCGTCCGGTTGGACTTTTCATTCCCGTGGATGGCGATCCCGTCTTGTTCGTACCGCTCCTTGAACGTGAGAATGCCGAAGGCGGCTTTATCAAGGACATCCGCACCTACCCGGAGTTTCCAGGCATCGAAAACCCGGTCGAATGGATGGTGCGGGAAACAGGCGCCCGCCGCCTTTCGGTCGATAGCCTTTCTGCGCGTGATCATCAGGGCGTGTTGCCCTTGGTGTCAGCGCTGCACCTCACGACCGCGATAACCGGGCTTCGAAACGTCAAGCAGCCTGAGGAGCTGGCCTTCATCCGGGCCGCCGCGGGCTTTGCTGATCTGTGCCTTGAGACGATCCATGCAAACCTGGTCGACATGGCAAAGTCGGGCGCAAGCGAAAGCGCAATTCTGAGCCATGGAATGACAACAGCACTTTCAGCGCTGAACTCTGCGCACGGCAAGGACCTTGGCGGAACGAAACTCGGGATCACCGGGTCATTGCATTCCGGCCCACGCGCAGCGCTGCCCCACGGCAAGACCTCGGCGCGGGTTCCGGCTCTGGGCGATACGGTGATCTCAGGGATTGGCGCCAGCGTCGGTGGCTATCACGCTGAAAGTGGTGTGACCTGGACCGTTGGCGAGGCAAGTGA
>JAIYEB010000208.1 GCA_027487195.1 Hyphomicrobiales bacterium
GATCGCCTGATCGGAATGGCGCAGGGCCGGATCGTTTTCGATGGTGCGCCCTCTGAACTGACAGAGGCAGCAGCCCGTGAACTCTACGGCATCGAGGCCGGCGACGTCCTCGACAGCCATACCCCCATCTCCGCAGTACCCGGCGCACTTCAAGGTGCGGTTGCTGCCTGATGCCCTCGCGCCAGCACCACGTGCTGGCCCAACTGTCCCATTATCCAGGAGCCTAGACATGTTCGATCGTCGCTCGATCCTTGCCGGCCTTGCCGGCGCACCGTTTGCCGCCAATGCCGCATTTGCCCAGGCGGATTGGCGCCAGCGTTTCCCGGAGCTGGTGTTTGCCATCGTTCCTGCGGAAAATGCGTCGGGCGTCACGGAGCGTTGGCAGCCCTTCATGGCCTACCTCTCGCGTGAGCTTGGGGTGCGCGTGACCTTGCGTATTGCCAATGATTACGCAGCTGTCATCGAAGGCCAGCGCGCCGGCAACATCCACATCGCGTCATATGGCCCATCTTCCTACGTGCGGGCGCACTCCGTGACGAATGGCGGCGTGATCCCGTTCGTGACCGAGCTTTTGAAGGATGGTTCGACCGGCTACTTCTCAGTGCTTTACGTCCGCTCGAACAGCCCAGTGACGGGGATCAACGACCTGCGCGGGCGCAACCTCTGCCTGGTCGACCCCAACTCGACATCCGGCAACAACGTGCCCCGCTTTGCCTTGAGCCGCATGAACATTGTTCCCGAGCAGTTCTTTGGGCGCGTGGTTTACGCAGGCAGCCATGAGAACGCGATCATGGCCGTTCAGCAGGGAACCTGCGATGCGGCCTTCAACTGGTGGAACTCCGAGACAGATTCCAATTTTGAACGCATGGTCGCGAAGAACATGGTTCGCCGGGAAGACTACAAGATCGTCTTCCGCTCCGACAAAATTGCCGGCTCGCCGACGGCCTTCCTCGCAACCCTGCCGCAGGAAGCGCGCGACGCAATTGCGCGTGCATTCATGGACAGCCCCACGAAGGACAAGGCCGCCTTTGATCGTCTGAGCGATGGCAACAATCTGGGCTGGTCCCCGGTGACGCATGCCGATTACGGAACGATCGTTGAGCTGCAGACCTTCGTCGACAGCCTGCGTCGTCAGCGCTCGTAAGCGATAGTTCACGCCTGAGGGCGGCGGAGCTTGGCTCCGCCGCCTGGCGTTTTCAGCGAGGCAGGTCCGATGTCCACAACCGTTACACGCCTACCCGACGCGCAGCTTGAGCCATTGACCCGTGCCTATGCACAGTCGCTGGCTGCCAAGCGTCGCTGGCTTTGGCTGGGCCTTGCGATCTTTGTTGCATGCTTCGTGCTGGCGTCATTTTCGGCTGATGTCAGGCTTCAGGTTTTCCTCGACAATTTCTGGCGCTTCCCGGACTACATCGTCCGCATCTTCCATTTCGATACAGGCGCCAACACCGGGCGCATCGTGTTTTCCGATCCCGCCGACTGGATGTGGGGCATTGGAAAGTGGACGACCCAGCTCTTCGAAACCATTCTGATTGCCTATGTCGGCACCATCGTTGGCGCGATCTTCGGGTTTTTTCTGTGCTTTCTGGCTGCCGAAAACCTTTCAATGAATGGCTGGATCCGGAACACCGCGAAGCGGTTTTTGGAGTTTTGCCGCACCGTTCCTGAAATTGTCTTTGCGCTGATTTTCGTTGTTGCCTTTGGACTTGGCCCGGTGCCCGGCGTCCTGGCGATTGCGCTTCATACCATCGGCGCGCTTGGCAAGCAGTTCTCGGAAGTGGTCGAGAATGCCGATATGCGTCCCTTTGAAGGCGTGACCGCATCGGGCGCGACCTGGGCCGAAAGCGTTCGCTTCGCGATTGTGCCGCAGGTGCTGGCAAACTTCGCCAGCTACGCGCTGCTGCGCTTTGAAATCAACGTGCGCGGTGCGTCCGTCATGGGGTTCGTCGGAGCGGGCGGGATTGGCCAGGACCTCGTCGAGGCCATCCGCAAGTTCTACTATGCCGATGTCTCCGCGATCCTCGTCCTCATTATCGTGACCGTGATGGTGATTGATCTCCTCACCGAGCGGCTTCGCCACCACCTCGTTGGAATGGAGCATCGCTCATGACGCAAAACTCAATTGCGGCTAAGGCGGCTGCGGATCGTGCAGCCCTCATCGCGCGATACCCCGATGTGTTTCATCCCTCCATTGGCAAACGGCTTCTCACTCCGGGCATTGTTGCTGCGTTGGCAGCCCTGTTTATCTACGGCCTGATCTTCCTTGGGTTCGACCTCTGGAAGTTCATTGTCGGGCTCGGGCGGCTTGGCCAGTTCGTGTGGTTCATGATCCCGCCGACCACCGACAGCTGGGCGCGCTTTTTTGTCTATCTCGACGCCTTGTTCGAGACCATTGCGATTGCATTCCTTGGTGTTTCGATTGCAGCCGCCCTCGCCTTTCCCATGAGCTTCCTCGCTGCGAAGAATGTGATCCCCAGTCGCATCATCCACTTCATGTCGCGTCGCTTTCTCGACACGGTGCGCGGCGTGGATGAGCTGATCTGGGCGCTGATCTGGGTTGGGGTCGTCGGGCTTGGCCCGTTTGCCGGCGTCCTTGCGCTGGTGTGTTCAAACTTCGGTGCGTTTGGAAAACTGTTCTCGGAAGCCATTGAGGCGGTAGACCGCAAGCAGGGCGAAGGCGTCCTGTCGACAGGTGGCGGAGAGATTGCGAACATTCGCTTCGGCATGCTGCCGCAGGTGCTGCCGATCATCGGCGGGCAGATCCTCTACTTTTTTGAGAGCAACACACGCTCGGCGACCATCATTGGCATCGTAGGCGCGGGCGGTATTGGCCTTCATCTGGCCGAGCAGATCCGCACGCTTGAGTATCAGCATGTTTCCGCCCTGATCCTCATGATCCTTGTGGCTGTGGTCGCCATCGACTTCGTTTCCAGCCGCCTGCGGTTTGCGCTCATCGGACGCAAGCCGCTTCACACCTGATTCAACAGGGAATCTGCATTTGAGTGCACTCGCAACACATTCAAGGCGGACCGTCATGGGTCTCCTTGCCCGCGCTACGCTGAGCGAGCTTCAGGATCTGGCCCAGCCGCTGCCTTTGGATATCACCGTCCTGCGTGAACCTGAGGTTGGTCTGGTTCTTGTCCGGGGTCGGATCGGCGGGGACGGTCAACCCTTCAATGTCGGCGAGGCAACGGTCACGCGCGCTGCCGTCAGGCTCGGTGGTGGTGAGGTGGGCTACGGGCATGTCCTTGGCCGCGCGCCCGAACGGGCCCGGCTCGGGGCAATCGTGGATGCGCTCTGGCAGGCGCCCGATCATCGGCCCCGGATCGAAAGCGGACTTTTGGCGATTGATCAGCGGCTGGCGGCAGAGGCTGACGTGAAGCGCCGCCAGGTCGCAGCGACGCGTGTCGACTTCTTCACAATGGTCAGGGGCGAGTGACGTGATAGCGCAAGGCTTCGCAGATCCTGTCCTTTCCGGTCAGAAGACATTCCGCGCGCTGATGGACGCCATGGCGCGGCCTGGCAGCATCCAGATCATCGATGGCATCAAAACGGCGCCCGAGGCACTTGGACCCACCATGAGTGCGGTTGCGCTGTCGCTCGTTGATCATGAGACGACGATCCATCTCGATCGCAGGCTTGGCGATGATGCCGATGTGCGGGCGTTTCTCGCGTTTCACACCAGCGCGCCAAGGACATCCGAGTGTGCAAACGCTGATTTTGCCTTAGTCTCGGATGGCCTTGCCATGCCGGATCTTGCTGCCTTCAAGGCCGGAACCAATGCATATCCTGATCGCTCGACAACGCTTCTGATCGGGATTTCCGGGTTTCATTCAGGCCGGCGCTACATCCTGTCAGGACCGGGCATTGATGGCATTGCCACCGTTTCGCTCGACGGGGCGCGCGCTGATCTTGCCGAACAACTCTCCGCAAACCGACAGCTCTTTCCCTGCGGCGTTGACATCATCTTCTGCGCTGCCGGCGAGATCATGGCGTTGCCGCGCTCCACCCGTATTTCGGAGGCCTGACATGTATGTTGCTGTCAAAGGCGGTGAGAAAGCCATCGACGCGGCACATGCGCTGCTGAAGCATGTCCGGCGGGGCGATACGAGCATTGCCGATCTCTCTGTGGCCCAGATCCGCGAGCAACTGGCACTGGCTGTCGACAGGGTCATGGGTGAAGGCTCGCTTTTTGATCCCGACCTTGCGGCACTTGCCATCAAGCAAGCCCGTGGAGATCTGATCGAAGCGGCATTTCTGGTGCGGGCATTCCGCACAACCCTGCCTCGCTTTGGCGCCAGCGAACCTATCGACACGGCCGACATGGAGATCGAACGCCGGATCTCGGCGACCTTCAAGGACCTGCCAGGTGGCCAGGTGCTAGGCCCCACGTTCGACTACACGCACCGCCTGATCGATTTTCTCCTTGAGGCCGGGGTGGCGCCGCCTGCGCCGCCGCAAGCACCTGTCCCGGTTCAGGCAGCCTCACCACGGGTCACTGATCTTCTGGCCGGCGATGATCTGATCGAGCAAAGCCCAGTCGGTGCGCCGGGCCAGGATGTCGGCGATCTGACGCGCGACCCATTGAACTTTCCCGCCGGCCGTGACCTCCGCCTGCAGAATCTGGCCCGGGGCGATGAGGGCTTCCTTCTTGCTCTTGGCTATTCAACCCAGCGTGGCTACGGGCGCACACATCCCTTTGCCGGCGAGATCCGCTTTGGTTCCGTCGAGCTGGAACTGTTTGTCGAGGATCTGGGCTTTGATGTCCCGCTTGGGGATATCGACGTCACCGAGTGCCAGATGATCAATCAGTTCAAGGGCTCACACAGCGAAGCGCCGCGCTTTACCCGGGGCTATGGGTTGGTGTTCGGGCAGGCCGAACGCAAAGCCATGGCGATGGCCCTTGTTGATCGGGCGTTGCGCGCACGTGAGCTTGGAGAGATCCCCGAGGGCAACCAGGCTGCCCCTGCGCAGGACGAAGAGTTTGTCCTGTCCCACTCCGACAACATCCAGTCGACCGGATTTGTCGAGCATCTCAAGTTGCCGCACTACGTGGATTTTCAGGCGGAGCTTGTGCTGCTGCGCCGCCTCCAGGCCGAACGTGCGGCTCAGCAGTCCGGGCAGGATGCCTCGGTTCAACCCGTTCGCGAGGCCGCAGAATGAGCATCACCTACAACTTTGCTTATCTTGATGAGCAGACCAAGCGCATGATCCGGCGCGCGATCCTGAAAGCGATTGCGATCCCCGGCTACCAGGTTCCGTTTGCTTCGCGTGAAATGCCCATGCCCTATGGGTGGGGAACCGGCGGTGTCCAGGTGACCGCAGCCATCCTTGGTCCCCAAGACGTGCTCAAGGTGATTGATCAGGGCGCCGACGACACAACGAATGCCGTATCCATACGCCGCTTCTTTGAAACCACCGCCGGCGTGCGGACCACGACCCACACGGGCGAGGCAACCGTCATCCAGACCCGCCACCGCATCCCGGAGCTGACCCTCCAGGCGGGTCAGACCCTGGTCTATCAGGTGCCTATCCCTGAACCTCTGCGGTTTCTCGAGCCGCGCGAGACCGAGACACGCACGCTGCATGCGCTGGCTGACTATGGCCTCATGCATGTCAAACTGTACGAAGACATCGCGCATCATGGCCACATCGCCACGACCTATGCCTATCCGGTGACCGTTGCCGGTCGCTACGTCATGGACCCCTCGCCGATCCCGAAGTTCGACAATCCGAAAATGCACAACAGCGCGGCGTTGCAGCTGTTTGGAGCCGGTCGCGAGAAGCGGATCTACGCGATCCCGCCCTATACAACCGTTGTTCCGCTGGACTTTGAGGACCACCCGTTCGAGCCGACACGGTTTGGTCAGCCCTGCGACCTGTGTGCGTCGACAACATCCTACCTGGATGAGGTCGTGCTTGATGATCGCGGGAAGCGCATGTTCGTCTGCTCCGATACCGACCATTGCGAAGAGCGCCGTAGCGCCGGTCATCGCGGACGTCTCCTTGGTTCCGCCCCTGAAGCGCTGGGTGTAGGGCCTCGATCATGAGTGAACAGCCGCTGATGAGTTCAGAGGGTTTGTCGAAATCGTTCGGTGGACGGCTTGCCTGCCGGAACATCGGGTTTGAACTCCATGAAGGCGAGGTTCTCGCCATCGTCGGAGAATC
>JAIYEB010000270.1 GCA_027487195.1 Hyphomicrobiales bacterium
GCCGGCATCTTCAATCCCGACCGACAGGCGCAGGAGATCATCCGGGCAGGGCGTGCCAGGCCCCTCGATCGAGGCCCGGTGTTCGATCAGGCTTTCAACGCCGCCAAGCGATGTTGCGCGCTTCCACAGCCCGACACGGGCGGCCGCATCAATGGCCGCTGCCGCGCCGCCCTTGACCCGGATCGACAGCATGCCGCCAAATCCACCGGGCATCTGCGCTTTTGCGATTGCGTGGCCGGCAAATCCCGGCAGGCCCGGGTAGAGAACTTCGGCAATCGCGGGATGCTCGCTGAACCGTTCGGCCAGGTGCTGGGCGGCGCGTGTCTGGGCCGCAACGCGCAGCGGCAGGGTTCGCATGCCTCGGATCAGGAGGGCAGCTTCAAATGGGCCCAGGATGGCCCCGCCACTCTTTCTGACGAAGGCCATGCGTTGCCAAAGGGGATGGCTTTCATCGCCAGTGGACAGCGAGCCCGCGAGAACATCGGAATGCCCATTCAGATACTTTGTGGCGGCGTGCATGACGATATCGGCGCCAAGGGCCAGGGGCTGGGACAGAACCGGCGTCGCGCACGTGGAATCGACGGCAACGATTGCGCCAACCCCATGGGCAATCTCGGCAATGGCGGCAATATCCGAGATCGTCCAGAGCGGGTTGGCCGGGGTCTCGATCCAGATGACGCGGGTCTTGCCCGGCTTCAGCGCAGCGCGCACGGCATCGAGCCTGTCCATGTCGACGAAGTCGACGTGAAGACCCCAATGCGTGGCCTCATTGGCCAGCCAGTTGCGCAGCGCCCAATACATCACGCTCGGTGCAATCACGTGGTCGCCCGGCTTCAGCGCCTGGAACACCGTGACAGCTGCAGCCATGCCTGAGCCAAACAGCATGGTCGCCTTTGCCGCTTCGAGTGCCGTGATGACAGCTTCGGCGTGGCGGATTGTGGCGTTGTCCGGCCGGCCATAGATGTTGCCGGTCCGGTACTGGTTGTCGACATCGCGGATGAATGTCGTGGTGATATGGATGGGCGGCACAACACCCATGGTGACTTCGTCGATGATGCCGAGTGCCTGTGCGGCGAGCGTTGCAGGCTTCCAGTTTGATGTATCGCTCATTTCAGGGCTTCCACTTCCTCGCGCTTCATTTCCAGCATCAGCCACTCGTCTTCAGCGCTAGCCTTCAGCGTTTGCGCTGCCGCGAGCTGGCGTGTGGCCGTTTCGAAGCCAGCCTTGTCGCGGGTGTAGAGGTCTGGCTCTGCGACGCGCTGCTCAAGGCGCACGATCTCGGCGGACAATGTCTCGATCCGCTTTGGCAACACCTTCAGCTTTTCAAGCTCCGACATGGTCAGCCGCAGACCCTGAACCTTCTCGGGCCGCTCGCCGCCACCGCCGCGCTTCTTGTCCGGCCCCTGGGCGCTGCGTGCGGCAATGCCGGAGCCACGCTGCGCCAGCATGTCGGAATAGCCGCCCGCATACTCGACCCAGCGCCCATCGCCCTCGCTCATGACGATGGATGTGGCAACCCTGTCGAGGAAGTCGCGGTCATGGCTCACCAGCAGGACGGTGCCGGGATAGTCGGCGAGCATTTCCTGCAACAGATCGAGCGTATCAAGGTCGAGATCATTGGTCGGCTCGTCAAGCACAATGACATTTGAAGGCTGGCAAAGCGCGCGGGCCAGCAGAAGGCGCGCCTTTTCCCCACCCGAGAGTGCGGCCACCGGCTGGCGGGCCTGGGCGGCTTCAAACAGAAAGTCCTTGAGGTAGCCGACGACATGGCGGGGTTGTCCGGCAACCATCACCTGATCGGAGCGCCCGCCTGTCAGGATTTCCTGGACACTGACGTTGGCGTCGAGCGCCGAGCGCGTTTGGTCGATGGTCACAATGTCGAGGGATGGGCCGCGTTTCAGCACCCCGCTGTCGGGCGGCATATCGCCGAGAAGGAGCTTCAGAAGGGTCGACTTGCCAGCACCATTGGCTCCGACAATGCCAATGCGGTCGCCGCGCAGGATGCGGGTTGAGAAGCCTTTGACAATGATGCGGCCACCCAGCGACTTCGAGATCGCTTCCGCTTCAACGATGACGGTTGAGGATGAGTCGGCCTCGCTGACCGTCAGCACGACGCCTGTCGGTCCGCGCTTCATCGATTGCCGGGTCTGGCGCAAGCCCTGCAACTCCGACATGCGCCGGACATTGCGCTTTCGCCGCGCCGTGACGCCGTAACGCACCCAGTGTTCTTCCGCGACAATCTTGCGGTCGAGCTTGTGGGCGGCCTTCTCGGCCTCTTCCTCAACCTCTTCGCGCCAGGCCTCGAACGCGGAAAACCCGCGCTCGATCCGGCGTGTCTTCCCGCGATCAAGCCAGATCGTCGCGTTGGTCAGCCGTTCAAGAAAGCGCCGGTCGTGGCTGATGACAACGAGGGCTGCCCGCGAGCGAGAAAGCTCGCCCTCCAGCCACTCGATGGCCGGGAGATCGAGGTGGTTTGTGGGCTCATCGAGGAGCAGAACATCTGGATCGGCCGCAAGCGCACGCACGATCGCCACGCGCCGCGCTTCACCGCCAGACAGCCGGTTCGTGAGCTCATCGCCGGTGAAGCCAAGAACCCCCAGCGTGGCGCGCGCGCGGTCCTCCGAACCAATGCCAAGATCGGCAAGGGCTGCATCAAGAACCGTCGGGTACATGGACAGGTCGGGGTCCTGGTCCAGCACACGCACAATGGCCGAGGGGTCAACGAAGCGTTCGCCACGCTCGGGCTCAATCTCGCCGGAGGCGATGCGCAGCAGGGTCGACTTGCCGGAGCCGTTGCGCCCGACAAGCCCGATGCGCGCGCGCGGCGTGACCAGCAACTCAGCTCCATCAAGGAGCTGCGTTGCACCGATCGTGAGCGCAACGTCGCGCAGATGGAGGAGAGGAGCAGCCATTGCCCCTGCGCATAGACGAGCCGGGCGTTGAGGTCGAGACAGGTTCGCGCGTTACGCCTTGGCAAACAGCGCGCCAAAGCCAGGAAGTTCAAGCGTGCTTCCTCTCAGCCGACCGGCAAAGCCGTGGCCGGCAAGCTCGACTGCACCTGCGAATTGGCACTGGTTGAAGGTGATGGGCGAACGCCCCAGGTTGATCGCTATGAGGACGCGCCGGCGGCCAAGCCTGCGCTCGATCACCACGACGGGCTCCGGCGCGTCATGAAGGGTCATGGAACCGGTGAGGAGCGGCGGCAGTGTGCGCCGCCAGTGCAGGAACCGGCGGGTGCGTTCAAGCGCAGAGCCGGCAACGCCGATCTGGCGTGAAACGGCGCGGTCGCGATGACGCGGATCAACCGGCAGCCAGGGTTTTCCGGTTGTGAAGCCGACGCCCGGTGTGTCGTCCCACGGAAGCGGCGTGCGGCAGCCATCTCGCCCCTTGAATTCGGGCCAGAAGCGCTTGCCATAGGGGTCCTGCAGCGCCTCAAACGGCACGTCGGCCTCGACAAGTCCAAGCTCGTCGCCCTGATAAAGGCACGGAGCCCCCCGGATGGAGCCGAGAATTGCAGTGAGCGCAGGGGCGGCGAGATCAGCCACATCCTCAAAGCCAAAGCGCGAGATCACGCGTTTCACATCATGGTTGGACCATGCCCAGGCGACAAAGCCGCCCGGCCCAATGGCCTCATCAACCCGCGCAACGGTCTGACGGATCGTCTTTGCATTGAGGCCATCTGCAAACAGATCGAAGGAATAGACCATATGCAGCCGGTTCTTGCCGGCGGTGTAGGCGCGAGCCTGTTTTTCCGGAAAGCGATCGGTGACGAGTTCACCCATCAGGAAAGCGCCGGGCTTTTCATCCACCACCGCTCTCAGCCGTGCAACGAACGACAGCGTCTCGGGGCGTGTGTGATCGTAGATGTGATCCTGCCAGCCATAGGGGTTCGTTCGTGACGTCACCCGGAGCACGCGTTGCGGCGGTGCCGGTGGGTTTGAGCGTAGCAACCGGTCATGAAAGTAGTAGTTCACGACGTCGAGCCGAAACCCATCGACACCAAGCCCGAGCCAGAA
>JAIYEB010000402.1 GCA_027487195.1 Hyphomicrobiales bacterium
ACCGTTTCCTTGCCCAGATAGTGATCGATCCGGTACGTGCGCCGCTCTGGCAGGAGTTCGGCCACAGCCTCATTGATTGCGCGGGCAGAGATCAAATCGCGGCCGAGCGGCTTTTCAAGCACAAGGCGCGCCTCGCCCTCGAGAAGGCCTGCGCTCTTCAGCGCTCGCGCTGCAGGCACGAACAGATCAGGTGGCGTTGCCATATAGAAGGCGCGCACGCGGTTCTGGGCCGGGCCAAGCCGCTCAGCCAGCGCCTTCATGGCTTCAGGATCGGACACATCAGCGCGAACAAACGTCAACTGGCGCATCAGACCATCGATATCAGCCCGCGAAACGCCGTAGCCCGCGAGCTTTTCAACCGTGTGCGCGATCAGCGCGTCATCGGCATGCTCGGATCGCACGATACCGATGATCCGGCTTTCAGGCGGCACCACCCCTTCGGACAGGCGCCTGGCAAGCGCCGGCAGCAGCTTGCGCATGGCCAGATCGCCGCTTGCACCAACCAACACCAGATCGAAGGGTGGCACCGGTGTGCGCTCTGGCATGAGCGTCGAGGGCTGGGCGGGCATGGTTCAGCCGTGCTTTTGAAAAAAAAGGGACCGGGCGGCACATGGAGGCGCGCACCCGGTCCACGAATCATCCGGGAGGAAAAGCAGCCTGCGGCCGCAAGCGTCGAGCATACGCAGAAAATGATTTAAAGCTACGCGGAAATGTCGTTTCATTTCATTTCTTCGGCGACGCTAGAGATTCGCTTGCCGATCACGATCGCGCGGGCCTGTTCCGCCTTGTTGCGACGGTCGGGCCCAAGCCGATCCGCAACGAGAACAGCGAGCATGTCGAGCACAGCCAGATGCATGAGGCGGGACGTCGTGGGGGCGTTGGCGACCGGGCTCTCCTGCATGTCAACGGCCAGGATCGCATCGCAAACCTGGGTCAGTGGCGATCCGCGATCCGTCAGCCCGACAATGTATGCGCCGGCATTGCGTGCAATCCCGATGGTATGGATCAGATCAAGCGTGCGGCCAGACGCTGAAATCGCGATCACCACATCCTGCGGACCCAGCAGGGCTGCGGACATGGAATGAACATGCGGGTCAGAGGATGCGGATGTCGCCAGGCCAAGGCGGAAGAACTTGTGCTGACCATCAAGAGCCACGATGCCGGAATTGCCCTGGCCGTAGAATTCCAGCCTGCGCGCACCGGCAATCCGCTCTGCAATCGCATCAAGTGTTCCGGCGTCCAGCTCATTTCGAAGGCGCTGCAGGGCTTCGATGGCAAAATCAATCAGGTTTTCCGCAACGCCGGACGCGGTGCGGTCATGCCCCTGCAAGCGACTGGGGCGCTGACCGGAAGCGCCAAGACTTTTGGCGAGCGCGAGCTTGAAGTCCTTCAGCCCGGAAAAGCCAATGGCCCGGCAAAAGCGGGCGACGCTTGGCTCGCTCACGCCGGCCTTGCTGGCAAGGGTTGTGATCGGCCACGCGATGGCGCGATCCGGGTCCTCGAGGAACAACGAGGCGACCTTCGCTTCCGAACGGGTCAAGCTATCGCGCGCAGCCTCAATCGCTGCGAGGATAGGCAGGCGTTCGGACGGAGCCTGGGTCAGATGCGCTGCCCGCTGGCGTCGTCAAACAGGTGCACGACAGACAGGTCCGGCGAAATCATCAGCGTATCGCCGGGGCGCGCGCTGATACGGTCCCGAAACAGGCATACGATCGACGTGCCCGAGATATCCACCACCACTTGGGTTTCAGAGCCCATGGGCTCGACCACAACGACCCGCGCTGCAATCCCGCCGTCATCGACATGGATGTTCTCGGGCCTGAGGCCATACACAACCTTGCGGCCGATATCCTGCGCCGCAGCCTTTTGCGCGGTTGGCAGGAACCCGCCAGCGGCGAGGCGCACGCCGGCCTCCTCGCGAACACCTTTCAGAAGGTTCATCGAGGGCGAGCCGATGAAGCCCGCGACAAACAGGTTTGCCGGCCGATCATACAGATCAAGCGGCGCTCCGACCTGTTCGATCCGCCCGTCATGCATCACGACAATCCGGTCGGCCATGGTCATGGCCTCGATCTGGTCGTGGGTGACATAGACCGTGGTTGTCTTCAGCCGCTGGTGCAGTTCCTTGATTTCGGTGCGCATGGATACGCGCAGCTTGGCATCGAGGTTGGACAGCGGCTCATCAAACAGAAAGACCTGCGGATCGCGCACAATCGCGCGGCCCATGGCAACGCGCTGGCGTTGGCCGCCCGAGAGCTGGCGGGGGTAGCGATCAAGCAGCTTGTCGAGGTTGAGAATGCCGGCTGCGCGCGCAACCTTGTCCTTGATTTCCGACTTCGCCGCGCCCTTCAGCTTCAGCGAGAAGGCCATGTTGTCGGCAACCGTCATGTGCGGATAGAGCGCGTAGTTTTGAAACACCATGGCGATGTCGCGCTCTTTGGGCGGCACCTCATTGACGACGCGCCCACCAATCCTGATGTCGCCGCCGGTGATGGTCTCAAGACCTGCAATCATCCGCAGCAATGTCGACTTTCCGCAACCCGACGGGCCGACGAGCACAACAAACTCGCCATCCTCAATGTCGACGGAGACCCCGTGCAG
The DNA here is from genome assembly GCA_027487195.1 of Hyphomicrobiales bacterium. GTDB lineage: Bacteria > Pseudomonadota > Alphaproteobacteria > Rhizobiales > UBA4765 > JAIYEB01. The sequence continues at coordinate 2,602 of JAIYEB010000402.1, forward strand.
GATGTCGGTTGTGCCAAAACTCTTGCGAACGGTCTCAATTCCAACTGAAGCCATGGGGTAACACTCTTCCAGACCAGCGCCAGGGAACCCGGCACGCCAAGGTGAAGAGAGTGGCGCGAAAATCGATCGCTTGTAAACGGTCTCGTGGAATGAATTTGACT
>JAIYEB010000244.1 GCA_027487195.1 Hyphomicrobiales bacterium
ACAATGCGGTGATCATAGCTGACAGCCAGATACATCATCGGACGGATCTCGATCTTGCCGCCGATCACGACTGCGCGGTCCTGGATCTTGTGCATGCCAAGGATGGCCGACTGCGGCGCATTGAGGATCGGCGTCGACATCAGCGAGCCGTAGACACCACCGTTCGAGATCGTGAACGTGCCGCCCTGCATCTCCTCGATCTTCAACTGGCCATCGCGCGCACGCTTGCCAAAGTCGGAAATCGTCTTCTCGACACCTGCAATCGAAAGCTGGTCCGCATCGCGGACGACCGGGACAACGAGGCCCTTTTCCGTGCCCACGGCCACACCGAGGTGATAGTAGTTCTTGTAGATGATGTCGGTGCCGTCGATCTCGGCGTTCACAGCCGGGATCTCCTTCAGCGCCTGCACGGCGGCCTTCACGAAGAAGCCCATGAAGCCCAGCTTCACGCCATGCTTCTTCTCAAACAGATCCTTGTACTGGTTGCGCAGGCCCATCACCGCCGACATGTCGACCTCGTTGAAGGTCGTGAGCATCGCAGCTGTGTTCTGCGCTTCCTTCAGGCGGCGCGCGATGGTCTGGCGCAGCTTGGTCATCTTCACGCGCTCTTCGCGCTGCGCATCGCTGGCAACCGAGGGTGCACGCACCTGAACCGGCGCGGGAGCAACGACAGCTGGCGCGACAGCAGCGGAGTTTGCGGCGGCTGCGACAGCAGTGAGCATGTCGCCCTTGGTCACGCGACCATCCTTGCCAGAGCCAGCCTGAGGCGGCGTAACGCCGCTTTCAGCGGCCATGCGCTGAACAGCCGGACCATTGTCGAGGGCTGGCGCGGAAACGACCGGCGCTACGACCGCAGCTGGCGCTGCAGGTGCGGGAGCTGCAGGTGTGGGAGCTGTCTTGGCCGGTTGAGGTGCGGCTGCAGCAGCCCCAGCAAGGATCGAGGCCAGAAGCCCGCCGACCTTGATCGTCTCGCCTTCCTTGACCTGGATATCGCCGAGCACGCCGGCAGCGGGTGCCGGGACTTCAACCGTAACCTTGTCGGTTTCCAGCTCAACAATCGGCTCGTCGGCCTTCACGGTATCTCCGGCCTTCTTGAACCACTTGCCAATGGTGGCTTCGGAAACACTCTCGCCGAGTGTTGGTACACGGACTTCGGTCGCCATGGCGATTTTCCTTCGGGGATTCGATCAAAACGATGGGGAGAGCACGAGCGCGGTCAACCCGCGCTCAGACCGCGTAGACGTCGTCGAGGAACGCGTTGAGCTGCGCCAGGTGGCGCGACATCAGGCCAGTGGCTGTGGCGGCTGCCGCAGCGCGACCAACATAACGCGGGCGCTTTGCCTTTACCTTGGTCATGGTGGTCAGCACCATTTCGAGCTCGGGCGCAATAAAGCTCCAGGACCCCATGTTCTGGGGCTCTTCCTGACACCAGACCACCTCGGCGTTCTTGAAACGACCGAGTTCGGTTGCCAGTGACTTTCTCGGAACCGGGTAGAGCTGTTCGACGCGCATGAGGTAGACATCGTCGATGCCGCGCTTTTCGCGCTCCTCATAAAGGTCGTAGTAGACCTTGCCCGTGCACACCACGACGCGCCGGATCTTGTCATCCGGCACAAGGCTGATTTTCTCTCCGGCGAGAAACTGTGCATCATCCCAAAGGACGCGGTGGAACGAGCTTTCGGCGCCGAACTGATCAAGACGCGACACGCAGCGCTTGGCGCGCAGCAGCGACTTGGGCGTCATCAGGATCAGTGGCTTGCGGAAATTGCGCTTCAGCTGCCGACGCAGGATGTGGAAGTAGTTTGCGGGCGTCGTGCAGTTCGCGACCTGCATATTGTCTTCCGCGCACATCTGCAGGAAGCGCTCAAGGCGGGCGGAGGAATGCTCCGGACCCTGACCCTCATAGCCGTGGGGCAGCAGGCAGACGAGACCCGATGAACGCAGCCACTTGCGCTCGGCCGAGGAGATGAACTGATCGAACAGAACCTGCGCGCCATTGGCGAAATCGCCAAACTGCGCTTCCCAGGCCACCAGCGCATTCGGCTCCGAGACCGAATAGCCATAGTCAAAGCCCAGAACCGCTTCTTCCGACAACATCGAGTTCAGGACTTCGAACTTGCCCTGCTTTTCAGCAACGAACTTCAGCGGGGTGTAGCGCGCCTCGGTTTCCTGATCGATCACAACGGAGTGGCGCTGCGAGAAGGTTCCACGTTCGCAATCCTGGCCGGACAGTCGAACGCCGTGTCCTTCCTGGAGAAGTGTGCCAAAGGCCAGCGCTTCCGCAGTTGCCCAATCGATGCCTTCACCGGAGTCAATCGCCTTCCAGCGATTTTCCATGAAACGCTGGATCGTCTTGTGCAGATTGAACCCATCCGGTGCCGTGGTCAGCCTACGGCCGACATCGCGCAGAACTGCGGTATCGACGCCGGTCTTGCCGCGACGATCATCGTTGACATCGCCGGCCGGTCCAAGTCCGGACCACGCGCCATCATACCATTCGGCACGGTTCGGCTTGAACGATTGGCCAGCCTCAAACTCTGAATCAAGGTGCTTGCGCCAGTCCTGCTGCCATTGATCGACCTCGTCACGCGTGACGACGGCCTCATTGACCAGGCGCTCGGCATAGATCTGCAAGGTCGAGCGATG
>JAIYEB010000203.1 GCA_027487195.1 Hyphomicrobiales bacterium
AGGAAGCGGGCGTTCCGGTCGACGCCAGCGTTGCGGCGATCTTGCGCCCGACATGCCCGGACTTTCCAACACCCGTGACGATCACGCGACCGCTGGCGTTGCGGATCGCTGCAACGGCATGGCGGAACGGCTCGGCCATGTCCGCACTGAGTGCTGCGCGCAGCGCGGCCAACCCACGCTGTTCGGCGTCCAGCGTCGCGAGAGCCGCGTCTACGGGGTCTTTGTCGGTGGCGGTACGCATTGTGTCAGGTCCGGAGTTGGCACAGGCAGTCTTTGCCAGCGCGGCACCCCTCATGCAACTGCAACGGGCGCTGTGCGCCAACGCCCAGAGCCGCAGGCGGTCTAGCGCCCCAGACTTTCCGCAAACGCCGCGCCGTCTTTCAGGCCAAGCGCATGGGCGTCGAGATACCCTTGCAGGTTTGTCAGATCGAACTGCCCAATACCGATCTTCTCAGAGGGTTGCACATAGGTGCGGCCCGGCACGTCAGGGACTGAGCGGTAAAGCCGTGTCAGCAGCACGAGTGTCTTGCCGCCGGCGGCCTCCACATCGAGCACCGGCGCAACCGGTACATTGTCGACAAGCCCGCCATCGACAGCATAGCGGCCGTTGATGCGCGTCAGCGGCATGATCGGCGGCACACCAGCGCTCGCCATCAGGGTCGCGATGAAGTCCGCTGGTGTTGCCAGATCCTTCAGGGAAATGAAGGCTGGTTCAAAGCCAAGTGCGCGGCCGGAAGCCGGATGGACCGGCGCTTTCAGCTTCTTCTCGATCTGGTAGGCGGCAAGACCAAGTGCAATCGAAACCGATGTCGGAAGCTTTTCCGGCGGATGGGCAACGGCAATCTGGAAGTCCGTCATGGCCTCGAGGCTGTCGCGCCGGCCTGGCGTGAACACCGCTTCCATCAGGCCGCGATAGGCGCCTGCCACTGGGAACGCGTGTTCTCCGCGCATCAACGCCTTCAGATCAAAGTTTGGCGGCTTTTCCGCAAGCGTTCCTTCGACGACGATCTTGCGGACTTCGGCCCCAATGCCAAGCAGTGCCACGGCTGCCTGAAACGCGCCTGCGCTTGCGCCGACAACGCGGCTTGGCCGCAGCTCAAGGCGGGGAGCTGCAGCTTCCCAGAAACCTTGCTGCCAGTAACAGCGGTTTCCACCGCCGGCAAAGACGACTGCATCAAACATGTTTGCGACATATCATGGCAATTTGCCAAAGTGTGAGCCATATCGGGGCATGCCATTGTCGCAGCTCTATCGTCCCGACCCACGTTGGCTCACGCTTGGCGAGGGCTTTTCCGACATCGTCGCGCCGGCCGACTTTCCGCGCCACACGTTGCGCTGGCGCAATGATCGCGCAGCGGGCACCATTGGGTTGCAGGGCTTGAGCGATCCGGAATGGCTCGACCATTTCGCTCGTTTCGAGCCGTTGCCGGGCAATATGCCTGAGCCCCACGCGCTGCGTTACAACGGACATCAGTTCCAGTCCTGGAACCCCGATCTTGGCGATGGGCGCGGCTTCCTGTTTGCGCAGTTGCGCGAAGCCGGCACGGACCGCCTGCTTGATCTTGGCACAAAGGGCTCGGGCCAGACGCCCTGGTCGCGGCGCGGCGATGGGCGGTTGACGCTAAAGGGCGCGGTGCGGGAACTTCTCGCCACCGAACTTCTCGAAGCGCGCGGCGTCAACACCTCAAAGACATTCTCGATCGTCGAGACCGGCGAGGAGCTCTGGCGCGGCGATGAACCCTCGCCGACGCGCTCGGCGGTGCTGACAAGGCTGTCGCACGGGCACGTCCGGATCGGCACGTTTCAAAAGCTTGCCTATCTCGATGATCAAGCCGGGATTGCGCGCATGATCGACTATGTGGTCGAGACCCATATGCCGGATCTCGCGAGCTTGACGGGACCCCAACGCACGGTCGCGATGTTTGGCCAAACCGTGAGGGCGGTCGCCGACACGTGCGCGCGCTGGATGGCCGCGGGTTTTGTCCACGGCGTGCTGAACACCGACAACATCAATGTGACCGGTGAGAGCTTCGACTATGGCCCTTGGCGGTTCCTGCCGCGCTACGAGCCGGGCTTTACCGCCGCCTACTTTGACGAAACAGGACTTTATGCGTTTGGCCGCCAGCCCCACGCTGTCTCGTGGAACCTCGCGCGATTTGCGGAATGCCTGCTCCGGCATGGCCCGCGAGACGCGCTGCTGGCGGAATTGGAAGGGTTTTCACCCGCGTTCAATGCTGCAACGCGCACGTCGATCTTCCAGCGTCTCGGTCTGAAGCCTGGACCGGACCAGGAGCGCGATCTCGACCTGGTCAAGGCGCTGTTCAGGGCCTTGCAGGCCACGCAGGCGGGCTTTGAACGCACCTTCTTCGACTGGTGGGGTGGGTCAGCCTCGAAGGCCCGCGCGCTTGAGGGGCCCTTCGGCGCAACCTATCGTTCCGTTGAGTTTGCGGAGTTCATAACAGCCCTTGAGGCGAGCGAGCCGGCAAACGCCAAAGGCCTTGATCAGCCCTACTTCCTGCGGGAAACCCCGACAGACATGCTGATTGAAGAGGTCGAGGCGCTCTGGGAGGCGATTTCAGAGCGGGATGACTGGAGCCCGCTCCGAACCACGATCGATGAGATCGGCCTTGCGCGGGTTGCGCAAGGCCTTTGATCTTACCGCCTCAAGCGCAGGCGTCAGCGGCGTGGGTATCGAACAGGCGCCACTGCATGTTCTGGATCTCGACAATGAAGCCGGGAAGTTCTGCGTCGCGCTGGCCATCAAAGCAGGTGTTCTCGCCCGTCACGCCGGTGAAGCGCACGCCGCGCATGGCGTCGCGGATGGCGGTCCGCTCGGCGGCGAGACGCGCGGGATCAGCCGTGACCCGAGCCGCTTCCATGACCTGCTTCATCAAATACACAGTGTCGTAGGCCTGCGCGTCGGTATGATGCGGGATCTTCTTCGTGGTGAGCCCGCGTCGCGCGTTCTCGGCAGCGTACTTTTGCGTGAACGAACGGGTGGCGTCGTTTCGATCCCACCAGAAGCCAGCAACAATGATCATGCCGTTGCCTTCAGGGCCGAAATTCTCGACAGCGTTCGGGTCGGCGAAGATCTGGCTGCCGATGACGCGGCCGCGGAAGCCCTGGCGCTGCAGCTCCTTGAGCGCCTTGTTTGCGCCGTCAGGCGATGCGGCAAGCGCCACGACATCCGGGTTGCGCTGCATGATCTGGGAGATCTGGGGCGCGACATCGAAGGTGCGGTACTGGAACGAGATGGGCTCGCCAAACTGGATGTTGCGCGCGCGCAGGAGCGCCGGATAGAGCCCGGTTGCGGTCGCGTTGGACACAACCTCGTCGGAAATGAACAGGATTTCGGCGCGGCGGAACGCAATGTTGCGCCGCTCGAGCGTCGTGAGCAGACGGCCGAACTGCTTGCCCTCATCCTCGGTCAGGCGGAAGGCGTAGGTGAAGTTCTGTGTCAGGCCCGGAAGCGAGGCCGCATTCGGCATCTGCACGATGCCAAGCCGCTCACCGACCGGGAAGGCCACGCGCGCCTCACCCGATGAAAACGGGCCAATGATCGCCAGCGCATTGTCATCCTGCGCGAACTTCTGAGTGGCCGTTGCGGCCTGGCGCGGATCGGAGCCCGTGTCGAACTTGACGAGATTGATGGGCATGCCGGCAATGCCACCGCGCGCATTGATTTCCTCAACTGCGATCTCGACGGAGGTTTCCGTTGCCTCGCCTGGCGTCTTCAGAGGGCCGGACTTCACCATTGTCAGACCGATCGTGACGCGTCTTGCCTGGGCGATGGCGGGGGCGCCGATCAGGCCAGCCGTCGCAAGGCCAGCGGCACCGGTGAGGAAGGTTCTGCGCTTGATTGACATGGGCGTCTCCTGTTCTGTGAGGTTTCTGGTCAGAGGTTGATCGGTTTTGGTCAATGCTGGGAGCCGAGATAGGCCGTAGCCAGGGCATCATTGCGCGCAAGGTCGGCGGCATTGCCCTGGAGCACGGCGCGCCCGAGCTCCATGACGGTTCCGCGGCTGGCCACTTCAAGGGCCATTTCAGTGTTCTGCTCAACCAGCAGGATTGCAATGCCCTCCCGGTTGACCTCGCGGATGAGCCCGAACAGTCGCTCCACGAGCAGCGGCGACAGGCCAAGGGACGGCTCGTCAAGCATCATCAGGCGCGGCTTGGCCAGGAGTGCACGGCCAATGGCCAGCATCTGCTGCTCGCCGCCAGAAAGCACCGAAGCCTGCATGTCGCGGCGGGCGGCAAGGTTTGGAAAGCGCTGGTAGATCGCATCAATGTCGCGCTCAACGGATGTGTCGGAGCGGACATAGGCCCCCATCAAAAGGTTCTCGTGGATCGTCAGCGACACAAGAATCTGCCGCCCCTCCGGGACGAGCACGAGGCCTCGGGCGACGCGCGCCGGGGC
>JAIYEB010000393.1 GCA_027487195.1 Hyphomicrobiales bacterium
AGTGATTCAATTCCGATCAGGAAGGCCAGTGCGAGGGATGAAGGCAGGACCGCAATGAGTTTTTCAAGGCTGGCCTGCGGCAGGGCTGGCCAGGGCAGGCCACCGCCAATCATGCCAAAACGTGTGCTGATCGTGTCTGCATCAAGCCCGAGGGTGGCAACAAGAGCGGTTGCAAAGACAACGCCCACGAGAAACGCGGGAAGCTTCGGCAGGCGTTTTTGTACGAGCAGCATGAGCGCGAGGGCTGCAAGCGAGACGAGCATGGTGCCGGGCCGCGCCTCGGGCCAGACCCGCCATAGCGTCTCGATCTTTGCCAGGAACTCGGACGGCACCGCCGCCTTGATCCCGAGAAGTTCCTTGATCTGGCCAAAGAGGATGCCAACCGCGATTCCTGACGTGAAGCCGATGATCACGGCGTGCGGGACGTGGCGCACATAGCGGCCAAGGCGCATCAGGGCGACAATCATCAGGAGCGCACCGGCGATTGTGGTGGCCAGCAGCAGCCCGTCCATGCCGTGGGTGCGCAGCGTGGTGCTGACCAGGAGGATCAGCGCGGTCGTTGGCCCGCCGATTTGATGGTTCGAGCCACCCAGAAGGGAAATCAGAATGCCTGCAACAATGGCCGTGATGAGCCCATGCATGGGCGTTGCACCGGAGGCGATCCCGATCGCCATGGCCAGCGGAAGGGCGACAACCGCAACCGTCAGGCCTGCCGTCAGGTCATGCTTGAGATCGGCTGCACGGTAGCCTTGCCTAAGGCGCGTGAAGAGTTGAGGCAACAGGCTGTCGCGCGCGCGCGCACTCCGCGCGTCCTGGCTTTCTTTGTCCAATGTTTGCATAGACCATGAAGGTCTTCTATTCGCTGGACTTACGCACCTCTGGACAAACGCTTAAGACCAAAGGCGCTGATGATCGGAGCGTCCATGAGCCTTGCATCTCAATCCAATTCGACAGCCGTCATGGATATCGCGACGCTTGAAGCCTTCGAGCGCAAGATCCTGTGGCTTGCGGCCCATACGATCCACAACGCAAACCAGCGCCCGTCGTCTGACGGCATCAAGGTTGGTGGCCATCAGGCCTCCTCGGCGTCGCTCGTGACCATCATGACAGCGCTGTACCTGCGCGTGCTGCGGCCGCAGGACCGGGTGGCGGTCAAGCCGCACGCCTCGCCGGTGTTCCATGCGATCCAGTATCTGCTTGGCAACCAGACGCTCGACAATCTCCAGCGCTTTCGCGGGCAGGGCGGTGCGCAAAGCTACCCGTCGCGCACCAAGGACGCCGACGACGTTGATTTCTCGACCGGCTCGGTCGGGCTTGGTGTTGCCGTCACAGCCTTTGCCTCGCTCGTGCAGGACTATCTGCGCGCCAAGCACCTCGGGATGCACTGGCCGGAGGGGCGCATGGTCTCGCTTCTTGGCGATGCCGAGCTTGATGAAGGCAATATCTTTGAGTGCCTGCTCGAGAGCTGGAAGCATGGCCTGAAGAATTGCTGGTGGGTGATCGACTACAACCGCCAGAGCCTTGATTCCGTGGTGTCTGACCAACTTTTCCAGAAGCATGCGGAGGTCTTCGCATCCCTCGGCTGGGCTGTCGTCACCCTGAAATATGGCCGCAGGCTGCAGGCTGCGTTCCGGGAAAAGGGCGGCGAAGGCCTGCGCGATTGGATCGATGAATGTCCCAATCTGCTCTATTCAGCCCTGACCTTCCAGGGTGGCGCGGCATTCCGGAATCAGATGCGGGCCGATCTAGCTGATCGCCCGGATACGCTGGCACTGATTGCCGGGCTTTCGGATGCAGAGCTTCACAGGCTCGTCACCAATCTTGGCGGCCACGACATGGACCTCATCGTTGAGGCGTTCGAGACGGCGCCAACCGACCGTCCGGTGGTCTTCATTGCCTACACGATCAAGGGGCATGGCCTGCCATTCGCCGGGCACAAGGACAATCACGCCGGCCTGATGACAAAGGACCAGTGGAGCAAGCTTCGCGACGAGATGGGCATTCTCGATGGCCAGGAGTGGGAGCGCTTTTCCGGCATGCAGCGTGAGACCGCGCGCCTTGAAGCAGCGCTCGGGTCTGTTCCCTTCAATGCACGCGGGCGGCGCAGGCTCGAGGCGAAAACGATCCCCGTGGACAGCCTGCCCTTGCCCGAGATCCGGGGCCAGATGTCGACGCAGCAGGGTTTTGGCCTGTTGCTTCAGGGCATTGCGAGAGCCGGCGGACCGCTTGCCGATCGTATCGTCACCACGTCGCCGGATGTGACGGTGTCGACCAATCTCGGCCCCTGGGTCAATCAACGTGGTTTGTTTGCACGATCGACCAAGGAAGATGTGTTTGCCGCACGAAAGCTGATGAGCCCCCAGAAATGGGAAGCCGGTCCACGCGGCCAGCACATGGAACTCGGCATTGCCGAGAACAACCTGTTCTTGATGCTGGCTGCCATGGGGCTGTCGCACACGCTGTTTGGCGAGCGGCTGATCCCGATCGGTACGCTTTATGACCCATTCATTTCGCGCGGCCTCGATGCGCTGAACTATGCCTGCTACCAGGATGCGCGGTTCATATTGGTTGCAACGCCTTCGGGCGTCACGCTTGCGCCGGAAGGCGGCGCGCACCAGTCCATCGCAACCCCGCTGATTGGCATGAGCCAGGATGGGCTGGCATCTTTTGAGCCAGCCTATGTCGACGAGCTCGCAGCGATCCTGGAGTGGGCGTTTGCCTACATCCAGCGTGGCGGCAAGGCACAGGCCAAGGAATGGGTGCATGAACGCGAAGGTGGTTCGGTCTATCTCCGGCTGACCACGCGCCCGCTTGATCAGCTGATCCGTCCGATTGACGAGGCCTTCCGCAAGCGCGTCGTGGATGGCGGCTACTGGATGCGTGCGCCGCACGAGGGGGCGCGTCTGGCCATTGTCTATCAGGGCGCCATCGCACCGGAAGCGGCCACCGCCATGGGCAGGCTTTTGCCGCGCGAGCCGGGAGCCGGCCTGTTGGCAGTTACATCTGCAGACAGGCTTGAGGCCGGCTGGCGGGCAGGGCAGGCAAACGACACGGTGTCACTTGTAGAAGAGCTGCTTGCTCCGCTGGCACGCGATGCGACCATTGTCACCGTGATTGACGGGCACCCGGCGACATTGTCCTGGCTGGGTGGGGTTCATGGCCACCGGGTCATCGCGCTTGGGGTTGATCAGTTTGGCCAGACCGGCACCATCCAGGATGCTTATCGCCTGCATGGGATCGATGCTGAGACAATCGAACGCGCCGGGCTTTCCGGCCTCAGGCGGCGGCGATAGGCCGACGCCAAACCTGACTGCTGCCAGACCTATCGGCGGATGAGGGCATCCGGGTTGGGCAAGACCAGCGGTTCGTTCCACGGGCCCCTGATGACAAAAGGCAGTTCCGGAGGCGGGCGATTGGGGTCGCTTGAGACGCCCTGGACAGCTCCGGTCATGTTGAGCTGCCTTGTGGTCAAATCGGTCTGCCCGCGCAGCGTCAGCCGGTATCCGGGCCCACGCATCAGCATGTCTTCGGTCTGCACGATGCCGTTGGCAACGCGGATGGTGGCATTTGCGGCCTCAATCGCGGTGCGCCCCGAACGCGCCTCAAGCAGCGCCTCAATCGGCGAGCGCTCGGCGCGACGCATCATGGTGCCAAGATCAAGACCGGCCAGATTGCCGTTCGAGACGCGCATCTGCGCTTCGCCGCGCAGGCTTTCCACAATCGCGCGTGTGGTTGCACCTTCGCCCGCGACTTCAACGTTGATGTTGCCAACACCGGCAAGCCTGACAATTCCGAAATGCTCCCGCAGCACATCTTCAAGGCGTACACTTTGAAGATTGAGGGTTGCGCGCGAGCGCGCCGATGGCCCGGTTCGGGTCTGCTGGGTTTCAACCAGGAGCCGGCCGGACACGCGCCCGCCATAAGCAGCGCCATCGCCAATGTTCACTTCCGCGCGCCCATCGCGTGTCAGGATCGAAAGCGCAGCCTCGCGTATGGTTGTTCCGCCAATCACAAGGGTGTTGGCCGAGAGGCGAAGGTCAACATTGATGGCGCCGAGGGGGTCGCGTCTGACTGTTTCGGCCTCATCAGCGGTCACCGCGCTGAAGCCTGGCCAGTTTGCCGTCAGAAACGGGGTCGCATCGATCTGGCCAAAGTCGAGAGTGCCCTGGATCCCCGTGCGCTCGCTTGCAAATGTCAGCGCAAGAACGCCTTCACCGCGCGTGCGCTCGACGTTGAGGCGGATCGCCTCAAACGAAATCGTGCGCTCCCGCGCGGTCATGCGCGCCGTGCCCTGAACTGCGCCGGTTTCGGGCCCACCGGTCAGTTCCGGAACGAGCCATTGCGTGAGCTGCTTCAGCGAAGGAGAGGAGAACGACAATTGTCCGTCGATGCGAACCTGTCCTGCCGCAAAGATCTCGCCTGAAAGCTGCGCGCGAAGTGCCGGTGTTTCAAGCGTCACCTCGTAGGCGGAGATGTCCGATCTGAAGAGCGCTGCAGGACGGGCGACAGATGATGAGATGCGCAGGTCCTCGCCATTATGGCGGACCTTGCCAGTGATCGAGAGGCGCGACTCGATCGTCGGCCAGGTGATGAGCAGATCAACCTGGGACAGCACGGTGCGCCTTTGGGCCGGCACGTCGCGATACACGATCTGGCCGTTGATGATTTCGAGTTGTCCAAGGCGAGGCGGACGCGGCCCGCTTCCGCGGCCTTCGTCCGGGACAAAGAGAGTCAGAATCGAATCACCGGTTCGCCAGTTCGAGCGACCGAGGCCGTCAGTTGTGATGGCAATCCTGGGTTCGATCAGAGAAACGCTGGCAACTTCAACCCGGCCGATCAGGAACGGCCACAGCGCCAGACCCGCCTCCAGCGCGGTCCCCTCGACAATCGGCTGGGCGCCATCTTCGCCGCCAATCACGACACTGTCGACAGTCACCGTTGGCCAGGGAAGCATGCGAAAACGCGAGTTTCCGCCCACCGAAATGGGCTGCCCGGTCAGGCTTGCAAGCTGCGTGGCAACTGTTCGACGCAAACCGTCGACAGAAACAAGTGCCGGAATGATCGCCACAGCAAGGCCCACGCAGACAAGCAGGAGGAGCCCTGCCAGCAT
>JAIYEB010000141.1 GCA_027487195.1 Hyphomicrobiales bacterium
ACCGCGATCATGGTCGAGCTTGCGCAGTGGGTTGCCAAGGACGGCGAGGGTGCCCGCAAGTTCGTCACGGTTGAAGTGACCGGGGCCACCTCGTCAAAGTCGGCCAAGCGCGTGGCCGCATCGATTGCAAACTCGCCGCTCGTGAAAACGGCGATTGCAGGCGAGGATGCGAATTGGGGCCGCGTCGTCATGGCCGTTGGCAAGGCCGGTGAACCGGCCGACCGCGACAGGATCGCCATCCGGTTTGGGGAATTCGTCGTGGCGAAAGAGGGCGCGCGCGCACCGGGGTATTCCGAGGACGCGGTCACGAGCTACATGCGCGGACAGGATATCGTTATCGGCGTCGATCTGGGTCTTGGTCGGGGCAAGGCAACGATGTGGACCTGCGATCTGACCAAGGAATATGTCGCCATCAACGGCGACTACAGGTCGTAACGTCTTGCGCTTCCTCATTACGGGCACCGCAGGCTTTATCGGCTTCCATCTCGCCAAGAAGCTGACGGATGCGGGCCATTTCGTGGCCGGCATCGATGGCATGACGGCGTACTATGATGTCCGTCTGAAGCAGGCGCGCGCAGGTCTTCTTGCCCGGTCCAATGCCTATCGCGGCCATGTCGCGATGCTTGAAAATGCCATCGACTGGGCAACCTTTGCTGAAGAGTCCGAGCCCGATGTCGTGATCCATCTGGCCGCGCAGGCAGGTGTGCGCTACTCGGTCGAGAATCCGCGCGCCTACATTGACGCGAACATCGTCGGCACGTTCAACGTGATGGAGTTCGTGCGCCGCGTGCGTCCGAAACACTTCCTTCTCGCGTCCACGAGCTCGGTCTATGGCTCGAATACGGCGATGCCGTTTCGCGAGGTCGATCGTGCCGATCACGCGATGACGCTTTATGCGGCAACGAAAAAAGCCACTGAAGTGATGGCGCATTCCTACGCCCATCTCTGGGACATTCCCACGACAGCTTTCCGGTTTTTCACGGTCTATGGGCCATGGGGCCGGCCAGATATGGCGCTCTTCAAGTTCGCAAAGGCAATCCTGAGCGATCAGCCGATTGAGGTTTATGGCGAGGGCGCAATGTCGCGCGACTTCACCTATGTCGCCGACCTCGTTGAAGCCATTGCACGCCTTGCGCTGGTTCCGCCGGTGCGCGGCAAGGCCATGACGGATGATCCGGCGCTGGACAGCATTTCGCCCGGTGCGCCGTTTCGCGTCGTGAACATTGGCGGGGGCATGCCGGTTGAGCTTCTCGATTACATAGCAACGCTCGAGCGCCACCTGGGCAAGACGGCCAAGAAGATCATGTTGCCCATGCAGCAGGGCGATGTGGTGGCGACCACCGCAAGCCCCGTTCTGCTCGAGGCGCTGACCGGGTTCAAGCCGACGACCCCCGTTGATGTCGGCGTCAAGGCTTTCGTCGACTGGTATCGTCAGCATTACCAGACGCAGGACTAAGCCACACGACGACCGAATACCTGCTGCAGGACCATGACTTGTCTGCAGCCGCCACCGAGGCCTCGCTACACCCGCGCCAGTCTGCGCAGCTCCTGAGGTGTTGTCGTGGGAAAACCGAAGAATTCGAGATAGGCGGGGATTTGCTCAAACAGCATGTCAAGGCCGACCTGCACGCTCGCGCCCTTCTCGCGTGCAGCGATCAGAAAGGGCGTCATTTCCGTCGACAGCACCACCTCTCCCGCAAGCACGCCAGGGCCGATCGCTGAGACATCCATGGGGAGCGGGTCGTTCTTGCCCATCCCAAGCGGCGTTGCGTTCACGACAATGGTGTGTCCGTCGCACGCCTTGGAGCCGGTTTCGATGGCGATCTGCGGGTAGTGCTGCTTCAGCCTGTGCGCCAGCCGGTCGGCGGTTGAGCCATCGACATCATACAGCGCCAGACGCGCAACACCCGCCCGCGCAAGGGATGCTGCAATGGCGCTGCCAACGCCGCCGGCACCAACCACAAGTGCGCTCTGGCCCTTGATCACATGCCCCTTGCTCAGGACGCCGCGCACAAACCCTTCGCCATCGAACATGTCCCCCAAAAGGGTGCCGTCCCTGCGGATCAGAACCGCATTGGCAGCGCCGGCGATTTTCGCGGTGATCGAAACCTCGTCGAGCAGATCAAGGACGGCCACCTTGTGTGGCATCGTGATCAGCGCGCCATGAACGTTGGTGAAGCGAAAGATCGCTGGCAGCGCCGTTGCGCGGTCCTGCGCAGTCACGCCCATGGGCACAACTGCGACATCAAGCCCGATGCTCTCGAAATACGGGTTGTAGATTAGCGGTGATCTGAATGTGCTTGTCGGATCCCCTATGTGGGCGATGATCCGGGTCTGGCCGCTGATCATGGTCTGGGCTTTCCTACAAGGGCCGACGTTGCCCTGTGTTTCGCGACCCTTTGCATTGCCTGTCAAGCGTGGCGCGGTGCTGAAATGAGCCCAGAGGCGGCGGATGGCAGGCGCCAGCTGGTTTCAGGCTGGCATATCATGCCCCCAAGTTGGAGAACCGAATGAAGGTCTCGCTTTTGCGCCCCCCGATCTGGTTGCACGCGAGGTAGTCTGCAGTGTTTTGTGGCCTCAGGCGTCGCATTGCACAGCTGAACGCGTGCGGTAGAACCGAAGAAAGTGAGCATCCCGTTGAAATGAGGAGCACTATCACCCCTTCAACCTCCCGACAGTTCTTGCAGCCAGCGCCTCGCGTCGCTATGGTCCGCGCCGCCCGCCTCTCGGG
>JAIYEB010000038.1 GCA_027487195.1 Hyphomicrobiales bacterium
CGCTATCCCCCGCCGAAAGCCACGCGGGTCGGCGCCTTTGTGGGTGCGCGCGGACCATCAAGAAGTGCCAGGACGCGCGCGGCAACGGCGCGGTAAGCCTCGGCGTGGGGGCCTGTGGGATCTGCAACCACGCTTGGCCGTCCGGCATCAGCCGTCTCGCGGATCGCCATATGGAGCGGAATTCCGCCGAGGAAGGGGACGCCAATGGCTGCTGCTTCACGCTCCGCGCCGCCATGCCCGAAGATATCGCAGCGCGTGCCGCAGGTCGGGCACAGGAAGGTCGACATGTTCTCGATCACCCCAAGCACGGGCACATCGACTTTCTGGAACATGGCAATGCCCTTGCGCGCATCGATCAACGCCAGATCCTGCGGGGTCGAAACGATGATCGCGCCCGCAAGCGGCGTCTTCTGGGCCAGTGTCAGCTGTGCGTCTCCTGTGCCTGGCGGCATGTCGACGATCAGAAGGTCAAGATTGTCCCAGGCGACCTCGCGCAACATTTGCGTCAGCGCAGAATCGATCATGGGGCCGCGCCAGATCAGCGGCGCTTCCGGCTCAACCATGAAGCCGATCGACATGACCTCAAGGCCGTGCGCCTTCACGGGCCTCATGCGCTTGCCGTCGACGAGCTCTGGCTTCGTGGTGACCCCCATCAGCTTTGGCACTGAAGGGCCGTAGATATCAGCGTCGAGAAGTCCAACCCTGAGGCCTTGTGACAGCATGGCAAGCGCCAGGTTGGCTGCGGTCGTTGACTTTCCAACGCCGCCCTTGCCGCTTGCGACCGCGATAATGCGCTTGATGCCGGGAACTGGCGGGGGCCCCGATGGTGTGGCTGTCGCTTTGGCCGTGGCAGGTGCTGCCGCCCCCTTGGCACGCTCGGCCGTCAGGGTGACAAAGACCTTCTCGACGCCAGGCACAGCCTTGAGACGGCGCTCTACCTCGCTCTGAACCGGCTGAAACTGTCCGGCTTCGGCGGGCTCGATCGAAAGCGCCACCATGACCGTCGCGCCGGAGACATGGACGCCGGCAAGCCTGTTTCCAGACGCAATCGTCGCACCATCGGGGGTGGCTACGGTGCCGATCAACTGCGCGATGGCAGCCTCATCGATCATGGAAAGACCACTGTCTTGGTCCCGTTGAGGAAGACGCGATGTTCGAGATGGGCCTTCAGGGCGCGATGAAGCGCAAGGCACTCGAGGTCCCGCCCGATGGCAACCAGATCCTCAACGGTTCTGGTATGGTCCACGCGCTCGACGGTTTGTTCGATGATCGGGCCTTCATCCAGATCGCCGGTGACATAGTGTGCCGTGGCACCGATCAGTTTCACGCCGCGCGCATGGGCCTGATCATAGGGCCGCGCGCCCTTGAAGCTTGGCAAAAATGAGTGGTGGATATTGATGACCCGGCCCGCCAACTGCGCAGACAAATCGGCGGAGAGCACCTGCATGTAGCGGGCGAGCACCACGAGGTCTGCTTTCGACTGTTCAATGATCTCTTTGAGCCGCGCTTCTGCCTGCGGCTTGGTCTGTGCGTTGATCGGCACATGAAAGAACGGCACCTTGTGCCAGTCTGCCAGCGGCGCGAGATCCATGTGGTTTGAAACGATCGCCGGAATCGCCATGCGCAATGCGCCGGTGCGGTAGCGGTACAGAAGATCGTTCAGGCAGTGTTCTGCCTTCGACACCATCACCAGCACATTCGGCTTGATTGCGAGGTCATGGATCGAGACCTCCATGTCAAAATCTTCACGCACATCCTGGAAAGCCTCCAGAAGCGCGCCAATCGTCAGATTGGGATCTTCAGCCGCAAACAGAACGCGCATGAAAAATCGTTTTGTATCCGGATCACCAAAGTGGTCGGAGCGCGAAATGAAACATTTGCGATGCGCCAGGAATCCGGAAACGGACGCCACAATGCCGCGCGCATCCGGGCAGGATATGCGCATGACATGGGTTGGCTTGAGGCTATGGGACACGGTTGTTCTCCTCGAACGAGTGCGGGCTTACCCGTCCAAGCCGATGCGATCAACTGCGGCAGCAAGCGTTCGGGTCAGCAAGGCCAGATCGTCCGGGTTTGACAGGCGATGATCTCCGTCCCTGACAAGCGTCAGCGCGACCCGTGCACCGGTCAGGATGCCCATCAACTCGACGGACAGCTGCCAGGGCACATCCGGGTCCGCCGTGCCATGCAGGATATCAACAGGGCAGGTCACATCGAGACTGCGGTGAAGAACGCCGTGTGTGCGCCCATCCTCGATCAGCGCCCGGGTGATGGGTGTTGGCTCTGGCGCATAGGCTGAGGGACGCATCCAGACGCCGATGGTCAGAATGGTCTGACGCACATCTTCGGGAAAGGATTGCCACATCAGCCGCTCGGTAAAGTCGACGGCTGGTGCGATCAAAACCAGATGGCGAACCCGAGCCTTCAGCCGCTCGGCGATCAGCAGGGCAATGAACCCGCCCATGGAGGAGCCGACAAGCACGAGCGGCCCCTCAGGTGCCTTGGCAGCAATGACGCCCAGCGCATCCTCAATCCAGCGGGTCAACGTTCCATCTGAAAACTGCCCTGATGAGGCGCCATGGCCTGAATAGTCGAAGCGAAGGCACGCCTGGCCGGCGCTTTCAGCCCACGCATCGATCACGCTGGCCTTTGTCGCGGTCATGTCAGATCGAAAGCCTCCAAGCCAGACAAGAGTCGGCGCTTTGCCTGGTCGATGCTCAACCGCAAGATCGCGCGCGTTGACCGTCACTGTTGCCCGTGTCATCGACCGTTTCCTTCTCACTTCGAAAGGGCCGCATGACCACGCGACCAACCATCCTTCAGGTCTTGTCAGTGCTCAACCATGGCGGGTCCGAGCATGTTGCCCTGCAGGGCGCTGCGGCCTGGGTGGCAGCAGGTGGCCGCTCGATCATGGTCGGCGAAAGCGGATCGCTCGAACCGGAGATCAAGGCGGCCGGCGTTGAGATACGCCATCTCGCGCTGAAGGGAAACGCGCCCTGGCGGGTTCTGGGCAACGTCGCACCGCTTGCGGACCTGATGCGGCGCGAACAGGTGGCTGCGGTCCACTGGCATAACCGAGCTCCGGGATGGAGTGCTTTGAAGGCGGCCCAGCGCGTGGGGATCCCGAGCTTTTCAACCTATCACAGCCTGTATGGCGAGAATTTCCCAGGCAAGCGCTGGTGGAACTCCGTGATGGTCCGGGCTGATGTGGCGATTGTCACATCCCGATTCGCGGCAGCCGAGGTTGAGCGGCGTCACGCGGGGGTTGGCGGCGAAAGGCTGCTGGTTTCCAACGGTGTTGATACAAGGATGTTTGATCCAGCCCTCGTCAGCGAAGCGGATCGCGCAAGGGTGCGCGTGGCGATGGGAGCCGGTCAGGACGATGTTCTGTTTGTCCTGCCCGCGCGGTTCACGCGACTCAAAGGGCACCTTGTTGCCGTCGAGGCCATGAAACTGATCGCCAGCCGTGGCCTGTCGCGGATCAAGGTCGCGTTCGTGGGTGCGGATGGGTCGCCCTATGTCGACGAGGTGCAAGGCGCAATCGATCGCGCGCGGCTGTCCGGGCAGATCACGATCCTGCTGGCGCGTGACGACATGCCTGCGGTCCTGTCGGCCAGCGATGTCGTGCTATCGCCGTCAACCGAGCGCGAGAGCTTTGCGCTGGTGCGTGTCGAGGCCGGCGCCATGGCCCGTCCGCTGGTTGCAACACGGATTGGTGCTGCCGATGAGATCGTGGTCACGCAGGCCGGTGCCGAGACAGGCGCCCTGGTTGCAACCAGGAATGCCGAAGAGCTTGCGCGAGCGATGATCTGGGCGCATGACCTTGGCCCAATGGGGGGCGCCGAGGTTGGCGAACGGGCGCGTCTTCACGTCTCAAAGCTGTTTGACGTGTCTTCTGCGTTACAGACTCTGGTTCGCCGCTATGCAATTGCCGTCAATAGCTTGACTTGACGCGAAGACCCCACAACTCTAGCCGACCAGTCAAGATCATCGTACGACGCGCGAACGGTTCGCATGTCGGCATGTTTGCTCAGGAGGAATGCCATTCGTCGCCCGTTCCAGCGCCCTGTCGCTCCCGTCGTTAAGGACGGCCCTCGCACAAATCGCGACATCCGCGTCCGTGAAGTTCAGCTGATCGATGTTGAAGGTGGAAACCTTGGCGTTGTTGCAACTTTTGAAGCCATTCGTCGTGCGGAAGAGGCCGGGCTTGATCTGGTAGAGATCGCTCCGAACGCTGAGCCGCCGGTCTGCCGGATCATGGACTACGGAAAGTTCAGGTTCCAGGCTCAGAAGAAGGCAGCCGAAGCCCGCCGGAATCAAAAGCAAGTCGAGATCAAGGAGGTCAAACTCCGTCCTGCGATCGACGACCATGACTACGAAACCAAGCTCAAGGCCATGCACCGCTTCTTTGAAGAAGGCGACAAGGTCAAGGTGACGCTGCGGTTCCGCGGTCGCGAACTGGCGCACCAGGATCTGGGTGTGAAAGTGCTGGACCGGGTGAAGGCTGACACGTTGGCGATTGCCAAGGTGGAGCAGGACTGGCGTCTTGAAGGCAAGCAGATGATCATGGTGCTTGCGCCCAAATAGGCACAGCCTCACGCCGACCTGTTTTGCCACAGGGGCGATGGGCTAGAACATCCAGCGCTCAGGAGGCTGCACCGGACCCCTTACTCCGCTGCAGCCCGCGCCCTCCACTGCGAGATGATTGCGCGAAGCGCTGCAGGCTTTACAGGTTTGTTCAGGACAGCGATGTCGGCCTCAGCCGCCGCATCGCGCACTTCCGCGCTGCGGTCTGCTGTCAGAAGGATCGAGGGCAGATCGGGCGCTGTGCGTGCGCGCACGTTGGCGATGGCATCAAGCCCGTTGGTTGCGCCGAGATGATAATCACAAATCAGGACGTTCGGCTGATCCTCACCACTGAGATACTTGAACGCCTGTTCGGCGTCCGAAGCGGTCATGACCTCCGCACCCCAGCCGCTCAGCAAGTGTGACATCCCATCGAGGATGTCGTCTTCATTGTCGATCACAAGCACCTTGAGGCCATTGAACGTGTCCGTACCCCTGACGCCTGACCGCGGCGTCGGGCTACGCTGAGGCTGGACCGGGCGAGCTCTCGGGAGCGTGACGGAAAACACCGAACCGCGACCAACCTCAGAACGAAGTTCGATCGGGTGATCGAGGACGCGCCCGATACGTTCAACGATCGACAGGCCAAGCCCAAGCCCGGAAGCCACGCGTGCGCCGGCATCAAGGCGGCGGAACTCTTCAAAGATCAGCTTGCGCTGATGCTCGGGAATGCCCTGACCCGTATCCCAGACTTCAAGGACGACCGAGGTCCCCCGGCGCCTTGCGCCGACCAGAAC
>JAIYEB010000096.1 GCA_027487195.1 Hyphomicrobiales bacterium
GCTGCCGTCTCCGGCCATGATCGGTCGCATTTCGGCAAACCCGGCAAAGGCGCAGCCCAGACGCTGCCTTCGGGCAAGGCCAGACCGAATGACGCCGAGATTGGCCTTGGCTCGGACCGAGAGGTCTATGCGTCGGGCCGCTCGACAGCCGGCAAGGCCGGGATGCGCGGCAGCCGCTATGCCAAACGTGGCAAGGGTCGCTGAGGCTGACGCAGCAGCAGACCTAGATCTCGCGGCCTTGCCTGGGTCTCAGTTCCTGAAACCCAGAGAGCCATGCGGCAACTCATCGACCTGGAGCGCCGTTCTGAGACCGCCAGAACCAAACGCGCTCTAGTAGTTCCAGCGGCTGGCCTTGGCCACGAGGAAGTCACGGAAGGCCTGGACGCGGGCCAGTCCCTTCATCTCTTCTGTCGTGACAAAATAGGTCTCGAGCTCCGGCATTTCTTCATCAGCAAGAACGACCGTCAGGTTGCTCTTCGGCTCCACCAGATAGTCTGGCAACACCGCGATTCCGACGCCTGTCTCCACAGCACTCAGCAGCCCATTGATATTGTTGATCGTGAGCCTTGCCACGCGTGGGTCGTTTGCCGCGCGCCCGACGCCCTGGAGCCAGTTCAGCTCGCGCAAGAACGCTGGAATGGGCCCGCCGTAGGACAACAGGCGGTGCCGATCGAGGTCGGCGACGCACTGGGGCGGGCCGAACTTCTTGAGATATTCAACGGAGGCGAAGGCGTGAAAGTGAACAGTGAAAAGCTTGCGCTGGATCAGGTCGGGCTGGAGCGGCTGGCGCAGGCGGATCGCCACGTCAGCTTCGCGCATGGCCAGATCAAGCTCATCATCGGTCAAGATCAGCGACAGTTCGATATCGGGATAGAGTTCGCAAAACTCTGACAGGCGCGGCGTCAACCAGTTCACGCCAAGCCCTACGGTTGTCGTGACACGCAGCTCGCCGTTCGGCTTTTCCTTGCTGTCAGACAGCTGCGCACGCACGGTTTCGAGCTTCGTCAGGACATCGCGCGTCGCCCGATACAGCAGTTCGCCCTGCTCCGTCAGGAGAAGGCCCCGGGCATGGCGGTGAAACAGCGGCGTCTTCAACTCCCCCTCGAGAGCAGAGACCTGCCGGCTGACTGCCGATTGCGAAAGCGCCAACTCATCGCCGGCATGGGTGAAGCTGCCTGCCTGAGCGGCGGCGTGAAACACCCGTAGTTTATCCCAGTCCATGCGCATCCTCCGAAGCGCAATCATGACACGGGAAACGAGCTATGCAACAATCGCATGCCTTCATTCACGAATAATCGTTCAAGTTTGGTCAAGAATTGCGCTGAACGGCAGAAGCTGGGCAATGCCACTCGCCTTCCACGGCCAAACAGTCTATCCCGCGCTCGGTTTTGTGGAGGCGACATGACAGTTCAGATCGATGGCAAGCGCATGAAGGCGCAGCATGTTGTACGCGTGGCACGACCGGGTGCGAGCGGTCGCTACGAAAAGGCGAGGCTGGGGGCAGATGCCCGCGCGGCGATTGCAGCGACCCGCGCCTATATCGACCGGGAATGGATGACCGACGACGTCGACCTGATGTACGGGTTCAACACGGGCGTTGGTCTGTTCAAGGACCAGCGCGTCCTTATGCAGGACATGGCGACCTATCAGGCCAAGACGCTCTACGCCCATGCCACGGGTGTCGGCGAACCGTTTGGCGAGGATGTGGTGCGCGCGACCATGTTGCTGCGCGCGAATGCCTTCGCCTCGAACTATTCGGGTCCTTCCCTGGCTCTGGTCGACAGGCTGATCGATTGCCTGAATGCCGGCCTTCATCCGGTCATCCCGCAAAAGGGCTCGGTCGGCGCGTCGGGAGACCTTGCGCCTCTGGCCCACATGGCAGGCGCGGTCTGTGGCTTTCCCGAAGCCGAGATGATCTATCGTGGCAAGCGCATGCCGGCCCGCGCAGCGCTCGCAAAGGCTGGCTTCGCGCCCGAATTTGAAATGGGGGCGAAAGACGCGTCCGCGCTCATCAACGGCTCGACCGTCAGCCTTGCGATTGGTGCGCTCGCCCTTGAGGATGCCAAGCGCCTGATGAAGGCCATCGACATCTCGTTGTCGCTGACCCTTGAGGCCCTGCGCTGCGAGAAACTGGCGTTTGATCCACGCGTCCATGCCGCACGCCCCCATCCCGGCCAGCTCGCCGTTGCCCGCAACGTGCTGCGTCTCGTCGAAGGCTCGGGTCGGATGAGCGAAGCCGCACGCCTCGTGGTCTATCCAGAAGAGAACCGGCAGGCCGGCGTTGCGCCGCCACCGCGCGTTCAGGATGTGTATTCGCTGCGATGCGCCCCTCAGGTTCACGGGCCAGCACGCGAGGCGCTGCAGTATGCGGACGGTGTCATCGGGCGCGAGATGAATTCGGCGACGGACAATCCGCTGATCTTCGACAATGGCAAGGGTGGATACGTCTCCATTTCCGGCGGCCATTTCCATGGCCAGTACGTGGCCCAGGCGATGGATCTTGTGTCGATTGCAATTGCGGATCTTGGAGCGATATCCGAGCGCAGGCTCGCCCGCCTCATCGACCCGACCATGAGCTATGGCCTTCCGCGCAATCTTCTTGCCGGAAAGAAGGGGCTCAACACCGGTTTCGCAACAGTGCAATGTTCGATGTCGGCGCTCGTCATGGAAAACCGTACGCTGGCAACGCCCGGCTCGGTTGACTCGGTTCCGGGCAAGTCAAACGCAGAGGACCATGTGTCAAACTCGACCTGGTGCGCCAGAAAGGCGCGGACCATTGTCGAGAATGTCGAGCAGATCATTGCCGGCGAGATGCTGATGGCAGCGCAGGCTCTGACCCTAATCGAGCCGATCGCCAAGGCTCACCCGCTCGGGAAAGGCACAAGAGCAGCAATGGAGGCCATCCGCGCTGTTATTGAGCCAGCCATGGATGGCGACCGCTGGTATGCCACTGAGATGAACCAGGCGCTGGGCCTCGTGCGCTCGAACGCCGTTGTTGATGCGGTTGAGGCAGCGATCGGCACGCTGGAGTGAAAGGTCTTGCAGGCGAGATCGGGCGTTTCGGAGGTGTCGGCGTTCTCGCTGCCGTCGCCCACTATGGAACGCTGATCGCGCTTGTAGAGCTGTTCCACATCACTCCGACCACAGCTTCGCTTGCCGGATTTGTGGCCGGCGGGATCGTGTCGTACATTCTGAACCGCAGCTATACGTTTCGCTCAGGCCGAGCCCACAGCGAAGCATTGCCGCGTTTTCTTGCCATTGCTGCCGTAGGATTCGTGCTGACCGGCGTGCTGATGGCAGGGCTGACAGAATGGCTTGCCGTGCCCTATATACTTGCGCAGATTTCAACGACTGGCGTTGTGCTTGTGTGGCACTACATCGCCAACAAATTCATCACATTCAAGGCCTGAGCCGATACTTTGTGGCTCGTGGCGGCAGCAAAGGCAGCGCTTGTCTATGACCCCAAGTTATCCCTCCCCCATGAAATTACTGGCTGCAATTGAGGCTGGCACCATTTCGGCGCGTCATGCGTTCGATGCCTATGTGGCCCGGATCGCATATATGGAACCTGAGATCGGAGCATTTGCCCATCTCGATGTTCGTCGCGCCCAGGCACTGTTCGATCACCAGCACCAGCGCGGGCCGCTTCATGGCCTCCCCATCGGCATCAAGGACATCTTTGATACCGCGGACATGCCAACCTGCTTTGGATCCGCTGTCCATGCGGGCAGAAGGCCTGACCGTGACGCGGCAGTCGTTTCGCTCGCGCGACGTGCCGGCGGCTCGATCATTGGCAAGACGACGACGACTGCTTTTGCCTTCCTGGATCCAACCGCAACACAAAACCCGCGCATGCCTGGCCGCTCGCCGGGGGGATCATCTGCCGGCTCCGCAGCCGCAGTGGCTGCCGGCATGGTGCCATTCGCCATTGGTTCGCAGACGGGTGGATCAACAGTGCGGCCTGCCGCCTACTGTGGCGTTGCCGGCTACAAACCAAGCTTCAAGATGCTGCCAACCGTCGGTGCACTCACCTATTCTTGGAACCTTGATACGGTCGGGCTGTTCGCGCCGACCGTCAGCGATGTTGCGGGTTTTGCCGCGATGCTCTCGGGCCGCAGGCTGGGTGTCCATACCTCCATGCCGCCGGCAAACCCACGAATCGGCCTTCTCGAAGTGCCGGAATGGAACCTTGCCAGCGATGACATGATCGATGCGCTGAAGCGCGCCATTCCAAGGCTCGAGGCCGCAGGTGCCACACTGGTCGATCTGGGGCGCGATTCCGCGCTCATGAAGGCCTGGGAGGTGCATGCGACGTTGCAGGATTATGAGGCCGCCCGCTCACTTGCCTATGAATGGGATGAACGGCGTGACCTGCTTCCGCCGGTGCTGGCAATGGCGCTCGGGTCGGCGCAATCGATTGCGGTTGAGGCATATGATGGTGCGCGCGGCGTCGCGAATCGCGCGCGAAAGCGCATGAGTGCGATCTTCGAGGACGTGGATGCGATCCTGATGCCGGCCGCACCGGGCGCAGCGCCTGACATGTCCACAACCGGTCAGGCACTTTTCAACCGGCTTTTCACCTTGACCGGCGACCCTGCGATTGCAGTCCCTGGATTGCTTGCGCCCGATGGCGCACCCCTTGGACTGCAGATCATCGGGCCTTTTGGCGAGGATCAAAAGGCGCTTGCGATTGCGGCCTGGGTCGAGGGGATCATTCAGGAGGCGTAAGGCGGACGGGATTTTGACAAGCGCCAAACCGCATCGGCTTGACATCCCTACCCCCGCGCGCTTCACGGTTTCAACGCTCCGTGCCACCCGGCCCGGGGCGTTCTCTATTTCGGGATGGCGTCGATGAGCAATGTCGTGGTGGTCGGCTCGCAATGGGGCGACGAGGGCAAGGGCAAGATTGTCGACTGGTTGTCAGAGCGCGCGGATATCGTCGTGCGCTTTCAGGGTGGTCACAATGCCGGCCACACGCTGGTCATCGACGGCGTGTCCTACAAGCTTTCGCTGCTGCCCTCAGGGATTGTGCGCAAGGGCAAGCTGTCCATCATCGGCAACGGTGTTGTCCTTGATCCGCAGGCGCTGCTGGATGAAATCGCGCGACTTGCCGGCCAGGGCGTAGAGGTCTCGCCAGCCAATCTCAGGATTGCGGAAAACACGCCCCTGATCCTGCCGCTCCACCGCGAACTGGATCGCGCGCGCGAAAGTGCCACCAGCGGCACCAAGATCGGCACAACAGGCCGCGGCATCGGCCCGGCCTACGAGGACAAGGTCGGGCGACGTTCGATCCGTGTCATGGACCTCGCCGACCCGGCCGCTCTACGTCTCAAGATCGAGCGTCTCTTGTCGCATCATAATGCATTGAGGCGGGGTCTTGGCCTTGGTGAGATTGATCCGCATGGCCTTGAGGCCGAGCTCATCGCCATTGCACCGCGCATTCTCCCGTTCATGGACACCGTCTGGAAGCTGCTGGACGAAGCGCGCCGGACCGGAAAGCGCATCCTGTTTGAAGGCGCGCAGGGTACGATGCTCGATATCGACCACGGCACCTATCCTTTCGTGACCTCCTCAAACACGGTAGCGGCAAGCGCGGCATCCGGCTCGGGCGTGGCGCCTTCAAGCCTTGGAACCGTCCTCGGAATTACCAAGGCTTACACCACGCGCGTTGGCGAAGGTCCGTTCCCGACCGAGCTTTTCGACGAGCTTGGCGAGGAAATGGGGCGCCGCGGCCATGAGTTCGGTGTGGTCACCGGGCGCAAGCGCAGGTGTGGCTGGTTTGACGCCGTCATGGTGCGCCAGGCCATCAAGACCGGTGGCATCACGGCGATTGCACTGACGAAACTCGACATTCTCGATACGTTCAAGACCATTCAGATCTGTGTCGGCTACGAGGTCGACGGTGTGCGCTATGACCATTTGCCGGCGAGCGAGGGCCTGCAGCGGCGCGTCAAGCCGATCTACGAGACCCACGAGGGATGGCTTTCCAAGAGCGAAGGCGCGCGCAGCTGGGTCGATTTGCCCGCCCAGGCCATCAAGTATGTCAAGCGCATCGAGGAACTGATCGAAGCTCCGGTCCAGATCCTTTCAACGAGCCCGGAGAGGGAAGACACGATCCTGGTTCATGATCCCTTTGCCGACCGCTGAACTGACCCACAGGCGCAAGATCCTGCCAATGCGCGTCAACAGTTGCGAAGCGGCAACTTCATCGCCATAAGCAGCGCGTCATGGCGGATTACACAAGCGTCCTTACCCGCGCGGTAGCGGGCAAAGCAACATATGAAGAGCGCCGCGCCGTTTACGAGCGCGCGCGCCAAGCGCTTGTCGCCCAGTTGCGAGCGCTTGATCCGCCATTGCCGGAAAGCGACATCACCCGCCAGCGGCTTGCCTTGGAAGAGGCAATCCGCAAAGTGGAAACCGAAGCGTCGGGAATGAGCCCGGCTGGCAAGGTCCCGTCTGCTCAGTCTGCGCCCGTGGCCCCTCCAGAGCCGGCTGTCGTTGCTGAAGCGCCCACACCGCCACCGGCCGTTGCTGTCTCGCCCCCTGCCACAGAAGCCCCGCCGCCGCCGCCGAAGCCGGTTCCGGCTCCCGAGCCCAGCCTGCCGTCCATTTCGGCTGTGCCATTGCCGTCTGTGTCAGCACCGCTTGCAGAGATCTCGCGCCAGGCCCAGACCCTTGGCACGGCAAGCGAGCGCGCAGCCAAATCCGCTCGCGAACAACTCCAGACCCAACTGCCGGCTGCTGCACCTGAACCGCAGCCCGCGCCTTTGCCCGTCAACGAAGCACCAGGTGCCGCATCGACGACGGGTGCACAGAAGGCCGGCGACCCGGCGCTTACCCGTGTACGCGCGCTTCCCGGCACGATCTATCAGGAACCAAGCGACACGCGGCGTGGTCTTGCTGCAGTGCTGGTCGTTCTGGTGCTGCTGGTCGCAAGCGGCATCGGCATCTGGATGTTTGCAGATCGCATCTTCCCAGCACACGACACACAGCAGGCGACAAGCCAGGGTGGCGGCTCAGCCTTCCAGCCGGGCAAGGTGACGGAACGGGTTGGCGCAGACAGCGCACGCCCTGGGCAGACGCCACCCGCTGCTGCGGTTCAGGCCCAGGCCTTTCTTTATGAGGACAACACCGACGCCTCCCGCGTGATCGGCGGTCTGCGCGGTCGTGTTGTCTGGCGCATCGATACCGACACCAACCGCCAGGGTCAGGGCCCTGAGCGCGTGATCCGGGGCCTTGTCGAGATTCCCGAGCGCAATCTGCGGCTGCTCATTTCAATCCGTCGCAATATCGATGCGGCGCTGCCGGCCAGCCACACAATCGAACTCCTGTTCGAAACACCGCCGGATTGGATTCATGGGTCGATCGACGGTGTGCCAGGCTTCCTGATGAAGCCATCGGAACAGGCACAAGGCATCCAGCTGGCAGGGCCGACAGTCCGCATCACGAGCGGCTACTTCCTCACCGGTCTCTCGGCGCTCGCCACAGCGCGCGAGCAAAACGTCGTCCTGCTACGCGACCGGCCCTGGATGGATATTCCCGTGGTCTACCGTAACGGCCGCCTCGCAGTCCTGACGATCGAAAAGGGCCCGACCGGCGAACAGGTCTTCCAGGAAGCGTTCCGCAGCTGGGGCAACTGA
>JAIYEB010000046.1 GCA_027487195.1 Hyphomicrobiales bacterium
CGTTTTGAACGCCGGGATTTATCTTCCGGTCCGCGCCTTGCCGTTTGAGCACGACAAGTTCCGCAAGAGTTTCGATGTGAACATGATGGGGACCGTCAATGCACTTGGCGCGATCATCCCGGTCATGGTGCCAAGAAAGCGCGGCCAGATCTGGATCACGAGTTCGGTCGCCGGATACGGTGCATTGCCAACCTCAGCAGCCTATGGCGCGACCAAGGCTGGACTGATCAATCTCGCTGGCTCTCTGAAGTTCGATCTTGATCTGGTGAATGTCCATATCGGTGTCATCAATCCCGGCTTTGTGGAAACACCGGCAACGGCGCAAAATCCGTTCGAAATGCCGTTCCTGATGAAGGTTGACGCCGCAGCCAAGCGAATTGCTGACGGGTTTTCCAAGCCGCGTTTCGAAATCACCTTCCCGCGCCGCTTTGCCTACATGCTCAAGGCCCTGAACATGTTGCCATATGATTGGTACCTGAAGCTGATGGCAAAAAACACGAAATGGAACGAGCGCACGCTGCCCTAAGCCGGCCAGAACTTGGCCCGAACTGATCTGAGGCATGCGCAGGCTACATAGGCCGCGCGCAGCCTTCCCGCTTGTCCAGACAGCCCATTCGCGTCCAACATGTGCGCGTCGGGGCACGACGCCCCGGTCTGGAGCATCGATATGGCAGGCGTGACTTCTCCCAAAGTGCATATGGGTACCATCACTGGCGCAGAGGGCCGCGCGCTCTATGCCAAGAACCCGGTGATCCTGATCCCGGTCGGCAGCCATGAGGATCAAGGCCCGCACGCGCCAATGGGCGATTATCTTCTTGCGGAAAAGATCGCAGAGCTGACGGCGCTGAGGGCCATGTCGCTCGGCACGCCTACAGTCGTCGCGCCGGTCCTGCCCTATGGCGGGGACGATTTCTTTGCGCCCATGATCGGCGGCATCTGCCTGTCCAAGGATACGGCAACCGCAGTGATGCGCGAAATGCTGGCAGCGCTTCACCGCAACAAGCTCACCCGGATCATTTTCATCAACGGGCATGGCGGCAATGCCGGCCCGATCACCGAGGTGACGCGCGAGGTCTACAAGCGCACACGCCAGGTCATTCCAAGCCTCTATCTCTGGAAGATCGCCTACGGATTGCTGGTCAAGAACCTCGGCGCCGCTGGTGCAGCTGCGGTTTCCGGACACGGTGCTGACCCGTTGACCTCGATCGGGATGCACCTGTTCCCTGACATGATCCGGACAGACATGATCCCCGAGGGCAAGCCGCTGAAGCGCGAGGCGACGCTCGACCTGCCATTCATCAGTCTTGGCGCGCTGTCGTTCGAAGGTCATGAGATCGGCGCGCCCCACGAGTATGATGACGTCTACAATCTCGGTGTCGCAAAGGGCGATCCCCGGCTGTGCAAACCCGAAACCGGCGCGCTTCTCGTTGAACAGCTTGTCGACATCGGCGCGCGCTTTGCCGCGCTCTACGCGTCAAAGACCAGCTGAATGATCGGCGCGCCTTTCACATGTGAAAAGACGCCGGCCATTGCTGCCCGTGGGATGGTTGTGACCAACCATCCCCTGGCCTCGTCCGCCGGCGCTGAAATGCTCCTGGCCGGCGGCAATGCAGTTGATGCTGCCATTGCCTCGCTTTTCGCGTTGACGGTCGTGGAGCCCATGATGGTGGGCATCCTTGGCGGCGGCCTGTCGCATATTCGCATGGCCGACGGGCGCCATGTCGTGATTGACGGCATCTCCACGGCGCCGGCGGCAGCCCATGGCGCCATGTATGAGACACGCTCCAATTCCCTGGTCGACTACCGCGAAACCGCCGGGCGAAAGAACCTCGTCGGCGCGCTAGCGGTTGCGGTTCCGGGCGCGCTGCTGGCCTGGTGCCATGCGCTTGAAACCTACGGCACCTTGCCGCTTGAGCATGTGCTGCGACCGGCGATCAGCCTTGCGCGCCATGGTTTTGTAACGACGCCCTACCTCACCGACTGCATCAGCGATACGCTTAGCGACATTGCCGCAGATAGCGGCCTTGCACGCCGTTTTCTGAAAGACGGCGCTGCCATTCCGGCAGGCACAAGGCAACTGAGCGCTGATTATGCCGAGACGCTCGCCATGATCGCCCGCGAGGGGCCTGGAGCGCTCACCCATGGGGCGCTTGGCCAAGCGCTGATTGCGCATCTCTCAAGCCTTGGCGGCATCATGACCGCCGACGACCTGAAGCGCTTCAAGGTCATCGAGCGACAGCCGATCCGTGGCACCTATCGTGGCTATGACGTGTATGGCGCACCGCCGCCATCGTCTGCCGGGGTCCATGTCACGCAGATGCTGAACCTGCTTGAGCACTACGATATCAAGGGGCTCGGCTTTGGCACTGCCGAGGGCGTGCACCTCATGGCCGAGGTGATGAAGATTGCCTTTGCCGACCGTGCGGTTGCCACTGCAGATCCAGCCTTTGTCGATGTTCCGGTCGCGCTTTTGACCAGCAAGGCCTATGCGCAAAAGCGGGCAGGCGACATTGACCGATCAAGGACACAGGTCTGGGGGCCGGGGCTTTCAACGGTTGAATCGGCCAATACCACGCATGTGACCGTTGCCGACGGATTTGGAAATGTTGTTGCGGCAACGCAAACGATCAATGGCCTGTTTGGCGCATGCGTCGAGGTGCCGGGCACAGGCATGATTGCCAACAACTACATGTACAATTTTGACCCACATCCCGGCCTCGCGCTCTCGATTGCTCCGGGCAAGCGCGTGTTCACGTCCATGGCACCGACAATCGTGACGCGTGATGGCGCTCTCGCCTTTGCGCTCGGTCTGCCCGGGGGCTTGCGGATCTTCCCGTCAGCGCTTCAAGGGATCGTCAATATGATCGATCATGGCATGAGCCCGCAGCAGGCCGTCGAAGCGCCAAGGCTGTGGACCGAAGGCGGCGACGTCGAGCTTGAGCCGGGCTTTCCCGCAGACATCGATGCCGTGCTGCAAAGCTTTGGACATAAGGTGCAGCGCGTTCGCCGGGTTGCCGGCGGTATGGGCTTGATCGCATTTCACGCCGACGCCAGCATGACCGGCGCTTCCTGCTGGCGCGCTGATGGCACCCCCGTTGGTATCGCCGGTGGCCTTGCAAAGGCCGGCATCCGCTTCTCTGCAGTCTAGGGCAAAACTGAAATGGTCTATCGCATCACGGTTCTCGACCACATCTCCGACGTCACAGCGACAAAACTCAGGGCGTTGTTGCCCGATGGGTTCACGCTTGATCATGGAACCGCGCGCGGTGACGCGCACATGATGGAGATCATTGCCGATACCGACTTTGCCATTGCGGGCCAGGTCGGCGTCAGCTCAGACGTTTTTGGTGCGGCAAAGCGCCTGAAGCTTCTGCACAAATGGGGCGTTGGCTACGACAACCTTGATCTTGAAGCAGCCAGGCGCTGCGGCATCAAGGTGGCGCGCACCACGGGCTCAAACGCGCTGGCTGTGGCCGAGTTCACCATGGGGCTTTTGTTCTCGGTCATGCGCCACGTCAGCTACGGCCACATGCATATGCAGCGCGGCGTCTGGGTTGGTGGCCGGTTGCCGCGAGACAATTTTCTGGTTTCCGGCAAGACCGTCGGCATTGTTGGCTTTGGAGCCATCGGCAGTACGGTTGCAAAGCTTCTGCAGGGATTTGGCTGCAACATCCTCTATTCCAAGCAGACCAGGCTTTCGGCAGAGGAGGAGGCGCGCCTCGGCGTGACCTACGCCAGTTTCGATGAGATCATCGAGCGAGCCGATATCATCACGCTCCATTGCCCGCTCACGCCGCAAACAACCAACCTGTTCAACGCGGACGTCTTCAGGCGCATGAAGAAAACCGCTGTCTTGATCAACGTCGCGCGCGGCGGGGTTGTGGATGAGGACGCGCTGGTTGAGGCCCTGAAGCAGGGCGAGATCCATGCCGCTGCGGCTGATGTCTTTGCCATTGAGCCTTTGCCAGCGGATAGCAGCATGATCGGCCTCGATAATCTGGTGCTGACCCCGCACCTTGCAGCAGGCGCTGCCGAGACATTCACCTCAACCGTACGTCACATGTTTCGCAACATGCAACTCGTGGCTGCAGGAAAGCCGGTTCCCACGCAGGATTCGCTCGTGGATTGACGGAGGTAAGGATTACTCCGTTCGTCGAATAGCCGGCGTTCGACCACTTGACCTATTCCACGAACCTCTGCTCCTCTTGCATAGAAGCTGCGAAGCGCTGATCGAACAGGCGCAGCAGCGAGGAAACACTGCTACCCGCCCTCAAGGAGTTGTTCTATGCGTCGCATTCTCTCGGTGGCCGTTGCCGCTGTTGGCTTGGCCCTTGGTGTCTCTGCCGCTAGCGCACAGACATTTCCTTCCCGCCAGATGACCATCATCGTACCGTTCGCAGCGGGCGGACCTTCGGACACAATCGGCCGTCTTCTGGCGCAAGCCATGGGCCAGAATCTCGGCCAGACCATCGTGGTCGAGAACGTGGCGGGTGCCGGCGGAACCGTTGGAATTGGCCGGGTTGCCCGCGCCACGCCGGACGGGCACACGCTGCTCCTGAGCCACGTGAACCACGCAACGGCCGCAACGCTTTATCGCAGGCTCGACTACCGTTCGGTCGAGGATTTCGCGCCGATCGGGATCGCAACGGATGGCGCAATGGTGGTCACCGGCAAGCGTGATCTTGCCGCCAACAACATTGTCGAGTTGATGGCCTTGATCCGCCGTGAGCGCGACAAGCTGACATTGGCGAATGCCGGCATTGGTTCGGGCTCGCATCTGTGCGGGCTCATGCTTATGGCCGCGCTGAATTCGCCGATGACCGTTGTGCCCTATCGTGGCACGGGCCCAGCCATGCAGGATCTGATCGGAGGTCAGGTCGATCTTCTGTGCGATCAGGTGACGAGCGCGATCGGCCAGATCCGCGGCAACCAGGTCAAGGCGTTTGCGGTCACATCGCTCGCCAGGCTTCCGGGCCTTGATATCCCGACCGTGCAGGAAAGCGGCATCGCCAATTTCGAAGTGAACGTGTGGCATGGCCTTTACGCGCCGGCCAACACGCCGCCAGCGGTTGTTGCACGCCTTGCCGAGGCACTGCGCGTCGCGCTGCGCGATCCAGCCCTGCTGCGTCGCCTTGAAGAGCTTTCAACGGTTGCAGCATCGCCCGAACGCGCAACACCTGCAGCCCTTGGTGCGCATCTCAGGGCCGAGATCGCGAAGTGGCGCCCGGTCATTGAGGCTGCTGGCCAATTTGCCGACTGACATGATCCATGCGGCTGGCCTCGGCCAGCCATCAAGATGACCCGACGGGGGATAGAGTTTTGAACTTGCTTACGAAAAATCCAAAGGACCTGCTCGCAGGCCTCTTGTTCCTGGCCTTCGGCGTGTTCTTCTTCGTCTACGGCCAGGACTACCAGATCGGTACGGCGCGGCGCATGGGTCCGGGGTACTTCCCGTTCTATCTCTCGTTGATGCTCATCCTCATTGGCCTCGGCGTTGTCGCACGCGGGCTCTTCCGGCACGGAACGCCGATTGGGCGGATCGCCTGGTTTGAACTGGGTGTGATCACAGCCGGGATCTTGATGTTTGCCTTCCTGATCAGGCCTGCCGGAATCATTCCGTCCATCGCCCTGTTTGTGGTGGCGGCCTCGTTTGCCTACCCACCCGTCAAGCCGATCCCAACCGCCATTTCGGCTGTGGCCGTGTCGGTTGGCTGCTGGCTTGTCTTCTCACTCGGCCTTGGACTGCCATTCTCGGCGTTCGGCACATGGTTTGGCGGCTAATCCGATGGAAGTCTTTGACGGTC
>JAIYEB010000380.1 GCA_027487195.1 Hyphomicrobiales bacterium
ATCGCGAGCACGCGGTCGTGATGGTCTGGCGTCATCACCTCGACGTTGGAGGCTGCCCCGCGCCAGAACGCGGCCAGCCGGTCGACCGCTTGCGGATCTGTGCCCTCGGGAGGTGTCAGGATGCAGAACCTCCCCTTGAAGAGATCGGGAAAGCCGGCGTCCGGGCCGGAATGCTCTGTACCGGCGACCGGATGGCCCGGGACGAAATGAACATGCCGGGGCAACCGGTCAGCCATGGCAGCCACAACAGCGCCCTTGACCGAGCCGACATCTGACACAATCGCGCCGGTGCTGAGGTGAGGCGCAATCTCGTCGGCAATGGCTGCCGCGGCCCCGACGGGCACGCAGGAAATGATCAGGTCAGCGCCTGTCACCGCTTCAGAATTGGTCTCGACGATTGTGCCAAGCGCGAGCTCTTTCGCACGCAGGCGCACGTCGGGTGAGCGGTCCGTCAGGACAATCTGCTGCGCCAGCCCCTCGCGCGCAGCGACCTTTGCTATCGAGGAACCAATCAGGCCGATCCCAATGATCGCGAGGCGTTCAAACGGCTGTTTCAACGATCCATGAACTCCGCGATCGCGGTTGTGACGCGATCGTTTTCTTCATCCGTGCCAATCGTGATCCTCAGTGCGCGCGGCAGGCCATAGGCATCCATGCGGCGCACGATGATACCGCGTTCGGTGAGGAAGGCGTCAGCTTCCGGCGCACCCTTGCCGTCTGTGCCGGGAAAATGAACCAACAGGAAGTTGCCAACCGAGGGCGTTACCTCGAGGCCAGCCGCAGACAGCGCCGCAGCAACGCGCGGCAACCAAACGTCGTTGTGGGCAACCGCGCGGTCGATGTGCTCGACATCGGCCATGGCGGCTGCGCCAGCAACAATCGCAGCTGCGTTGAGATTGAAGGCGCCACGAATGCGGTTCATCGCATCGATCACGCCAGCCGGACCGTAGGCCCAGCCAATACGCAGTGCCGCAAGGCCGTAGACCTTCGAGAAGGTCCGGCACATGATGACGTTCTCCGAGGACGCCACAAGCTCGACGCCCGCCTCGTAGTCGTTGCGGCGGACATATTCCGCATAGGCGGCATCAAGCACCAGAAGGCAGGTCTTCGGCAGGCCGGCATGGAGGCGCTTGACCTCGTCGAACGGCAGGTAGGTGCCCGTCGGGTTGTTCGGGTTGGCAAGAAACACGACCTTGGTGCGCTCTGTCACGCGCTCAAGGAAGGCGTCCACATTCGCTGTCAGATCAGTATCGGGCGCGATGACGGGAACTGCGCCCGCCCCCATGATGATGATCTTGTAAACGAGGAACCCGTACTGCGAGTAAATCGCTTCATCGCCAGGCGCGAGGAAGGTCGTTGCAATCATCTGCAGGATTTCGTCGGAGCCCGCTCCGCAGATAATGCGCTGGGCATCCAGCCCGTAGCGCGAGGCAATGGCGGATCGAAGCTTTGTCGAGGACCCGTCCGGATACAACGCAAGTGTCGAGGCAAGGCCTGCAAAAGCCTCGATTGCCTTCGGGCTTGGGCCAAGCGGGCTTTCGTTTGACGACAGCTTGGCCAGCTTGACGCCTTCAGGCGCAGCCGACTTGCCCGGCACATAGGCTGAGATGTCGAGGATACCGGACTTCGGGACTGGGCGCGCACTCATGATGAAAACCTCAGGATACAGACAGCGGGACGGCGTAGGCGCCAACCCGGCGTACGGGAAAGTCGGGCTCAGTGGTGGCAAATCCAGAGGCTGACGCAAGCACAAAGTGTCGCCCGCCGGCGACACGCGCGGCAAGCGGACGTGCTGTCTCCGGCAGTTGGCCGAGCATGGCATCTGGCGTGTCCGACGGGGCACCCGTCAGCGCATAGAGCGTGCGGTCATCGCCCGACGCCTCGGGCGGCAGGCGCGCAACAACGTAGGCCTGCGGCAAGGCGGTCAGACCCAAAAGGAAGGGAACCCGGGCGACAATGTTCAGCCCGTCCGCTCCGCCAAGTTTTTCCCACCAGACATCCGGCCCTGCATCAAGCGGCACCAGCGCGAGATCCGCGCCGCGCGCCTCAATCCCCGACAAGGCCGCAGAGGCGTCGGCGTGGGTGACAAGCGGCGTCAAGGCCCCGAACTGGAAGCGGGCGAGATCGCGCAGCTCAGGTGTCATATCCGAGAGATGGACCGTGAACGGCGCCTGCAGGCGGATGAAGCTCGAAATGATCTCGCGGAAGATGTGTTCGGCTGCGGCGAGAGGAAACGGGCCGCGATGGCGCTCGACAATGCGGCGCATCATGTCGGCTTCACGCACCGGCCGATAGGCCGAGCGCCCGGCGCTGACGCGCTTCTCGGCCTCGATCTGAGCAACAAGGCCTGCTCGACGCAGCAGACAGGCGTGCAGCTCCGCGTCGATCGTGTCGATCTCGCCGCGAAGGCGCAACAGATTGGGAGAAGGTGGTGTGACGGATGGAGGCATGGCCCGCTGCTCTTAGCGGCATGCGCTTCACACGAAAAGAGCTGGTGTGTGACGTGCTGAATCCAACCGGCCGCCCAAGGCCTAGTCAGGGTTCAGGCGACGGAACGGGCCAGAGCGCCTGAAATCCGCTGACCGAGCGCATCGAGTTCGATCGAAGCATCGGCAAAGCCGCGGGGGGAGCGCCGGAAACGCTGAGCCGTGAACGCAAGAAGTTCACGTGCGACCGAGGCGTTGGCATCCGCCAGATCGTGAACATCAAGACCTGATTTGGCCAGAAGGCTCTCAAACCGGGCGAGGTCGCGCCGGACATCCTGGCCAGAGGCCGCCGCACACCAGATATGACCATGCGAACGGGCCAGATCCTCAGCCTTGCCGGAACCAGCAACTCGAACGCCGTAGAATTCGATCAGCGCATCATGCGCAATGGGTTCGACCCAGAGAAGGTCTGGACCATCGAGCAGATCAAGGTCGGGGCGTTGGGACAAAGCGGCCATCGGAGTGTTCCCTTAGGACAGGCACCAACAACACAACTTTTACAGTTAATGACAGCTTAAGTGATTCGCGTCTGAGCACAAATGACGTGAAAAAAATGCCACGTCCCGGCGACTATTCCGCATCCGGCTGTGCTTCTGGCGCTGCGCGCTGAACAGCATCGAGCCCCTTCATCGCAGCCTCAGCGGCGAGGATCTTTGGGAACGGGGTCAGGTCAAGACCAAAGCGGCGCGCTGCGACGAGTTGAGGCACAAGGCATACGTCGGCAAACGTTGGTGTTTCGCCAAAGGCAAACGGTGCAGGCGCGGGCAACAGGGCCTCAATGGCGCGAAGCCCATCACCGACAAAGGCCTGCACCCACACTTTCAGCGCGTCTGGATCAGCGCCAAACTGGGTCTTCAGCCGGTCAAGCGTTGTTGTGTTCTGGAGCGCCTGAATGTCTGCGCAGGGGATTGCAGCAATGGCGCGCACCTTCGCACGCAACACAGGCTCGCGTGGCAGGAGCGCTGGTGTGGGATGGGTCTCTTCGATCCATTCAAGGATCGCCTGGGACTGGGTGAGAATGGTTCCATCATCAAGTTCAAGGGCCGGAACGCGCGCCTGGGGGTTCAGCGCACGGTATGACGCATCGCGATGACGCGGGCCGCCGTCCTCGCCTCCCCTCAAGACGTGAATTGGCACGATGTCGTAGGCGATGCCCTTGAGATTGAGCGCAATGCGCACCCGATACGACGCGGATGAGCGAAAATAGGAGTAAAGCTTCATAGCCGCGCGCTTTCACTGTCAGAACTTGCATTATCAGAGCCGGACCCGATGGCCGCGGCCTTGGCACCCAGACCATCGAGGATGCGCTCAAGCGCCGCCCGGTCCTCAGGC
The DNA here is from genome assembly GCA_027487195.1 of Hyphomicrobiales bacterium. GTDB lineage: Bacteria > Pseudomonadota > Alphaproteobacteria > Rhizobiales > UBA4765 > JAIYEB01. The sequence goes on from JAIYEB010000380.1 coordinate 3,819, forward strand.
GCCAGATCTTCAACGAGCCGGGCCGCAAATCCAAGTGCCGTCGGTGCCAGATCTTCGTACACGGTCCGCCCCCTTGGCTTCAATGACAGGAACGCTTCGCGCTGATCCGCCCGGTTTGGTTCGCGCTTCAACCATCCGCGCTCGCACAGGGTTGTGACCGCCCGGCTGACAGTTGTCTTATGCAGCCTCGCATGGGCTCCAACATCACGCGCTGTCATGCGGCCGAACTGGCCAAGGGTGGCGAGGACCCGCCATTCCGGAATGGTGATGCCATAGCGTTCGGAATAGAGCGAAGCGAGGTTTTCGCTGACTGTCGAAGCCAGAACGACAAGGCGCCAGGGCAGGAAGGTTTCGAGACGAAGCATGCGATTGACGACCGTTTCTTGAAAAACTATAAGACGCTAATTCAATCTAAAGCAACAGCTATTCGCTGCCATACCTTGCGGGGTCGTTCCATGCCAACCGATCATGACGCCCATCTCGTGCGCGTCCATTCGCTCGCAACACCCGCAGGCTATATGCCGGGATTTGGCAACGATTTCGAGACCGAGGCGCTCCCAGGTGCGCTTCCGGTTGGCCAGAATTCGCCGCAGCGACTGGCCTACGGGCTTTATGCGGAGCAGCTCTCGGGCTCGCCCTTTACCGCGCCGCGCGGGCTCAATGAGCGCAGCTGGCTTTACCGTATCCGCCCGTCCGTGAAGCACACCGGCCGGTTTCGCGAGATCAGCCTGCCGCACTGGAAAACCGCACCTCACATTGTTGACCACGGCCTGCCGCTCGATCAG
>JAIYEB010000140.1 GCA_027487195.1 Hyphomicrobiales bacterium
CGATGCAATCGCAACCGGAACGCCGGAGGGCGTCGGAATCTCGTTCACACCGCCCCGCTTCATGAAAGCCGGATCGGTCGTGACGATCCACGTCGAAACGATTGGCACCATGACCAATCACGTCATTGCCGCATGATTGAGCCTGCAAAACGCAGCTTTGACTTTGAGGCGTTGCCATTCGATGCCTGCTACAGGCTCATGACGGCAACAATCGTGCCGCGCCCGATCGCCTGGATCACGACCATATCCAGCGACGGCGTGGTCAATGCTGCGCCCTATTCGTTTTTCAACATGATGGGGTCGGCGCCCCCCGTGGTTGCCATTGGCGCCATGGCGCGCGCGGGAAAGCCCAAGGATACTGCCGCAAACATTCGCGACACGGGCGGCTTTGTCGTCAATCTGGTCCCGGAGCGGCTGAAGGACCAGATGAACATCACATGCGTCGACGCCCCTGCAGGCATTGACGAGCTTCAGCTCGCCGGCCTGACCAGTGCCCCGAGCACAAGGATCGCAGCGCCACGCATTGCTGAAGCCCCTGTCGCGTTTGAGTGTCAGCGCCTTGAAATGGTCGAGACCGGCCCGAGCCAGTTTGTCATTATCGGTCGCGTCGTCATGGCGCATATTGCCGAGGAATGGCTCGAGGGTGAGGATCGACCGAGGGTGGATACGCCAGGCCTTGGCTTGATCGGTCGCATGCATGGTCCGGACATGTATGCGCGCACGAGCGATCTCTTCTCGATGCAACGCCCGACCTGGCCGTTGCCCGGCAAGGATTGAGCGCCATCGTGTCGGAAATCAAACGCTTCCCGTCCGGCACGCTTGGCCCATGACATCGAAAACGCCGCTCGAAGAGTTCAAAGACGGGCTCTCGGATCTTTGGCCAGCCCTTGTCGCGGCCGCGCCCATTGCGCTTCTCTTTGGCACGATGGCCCAGTCGAAAGGGCTGTCCGTTCTGGAAGTCGGGCTGTTCTCCGCGTTGGTTTTTGCCGGCGGCGCACAACTCGCGGCCATCGAGCTTTGGTCAACACCGGTCCCGTTGTTTGCGCTGATGGCCTCGACCTTCCTGATCAACGCGCGCTATCTCCTGATGAGTGCTTCCTTTGCGCCCAAGGTGACCCATTTCTCATGGCCGCAACGCCTGATCAGTTTTCATGTCTTCGCCGATGAAAACTGGGCGCTTGCTGAACGGCGCGCCCGAACACAACGCATTGCCTTTGCGTATTTCGGTGGCATGGGCCTGTTGTTCATCATCAACTGGACCGCGTTTTCAGTGGTCGGCGCACTCGTTGGACCATTCCTCGGCGATCCTCGCCGCTTTGGCGCTGACTTTGCCTTTATCGCCATCTTCATCGGGCTGATCGCGGGCCTTGTCGCCACGCGCTCCAGCTTTTTCGTTGTGCTCGCAAGCGCCGCAGGAGCCACACTTGCCTACATCGCCCTGGGCACGCCCTGGCATGTGCTGATCGGCGCACTCTGCGGCATCGCAGCCGCAGCGATTGCGCACGGGGACAAGCCATGACGGCAGCGTGGGCTTCCCTCAATGGCATGACGCTTCTCGCCATCCTGGCCATGGCTTCGATCAGCTATGGCCTCAGGATCTCCGGCGTCTTTCTGGCCGGTCGTCTCAACCTCAAGGGGCGCATGCGCGCAGCGTTTGACGCAATCCCGCCAGCGGTCTTGACAGCTGTGGTTGCACCAACCCTGTTCGCAACAGGCCCAGCCGAGACAGTTGCCGGCGCATTGACAATTCTTGCGGCCACCCGCCTCCCCCTGATCGGTACGATCGCGGTTGGTGTGGTTTCCGTCGTGCTCGCCAGAGCTGTGTTCGGCTGACGGCTCACCCCCGGAGCGAAAACGAATTGCAGTTCCGAGCGCAATTGCAGCGCCATTTTTCGGCTCGCGCAACTACGTTCAACGAATGACGAATTGCGCTCATCGGATCAATCAAGCGTTATGATCCCGTTTTGTTCTCGACGGAGATGTCAAATGCTTCGCAAGTTTACTCTGGCCGCAACGTGCATTCTCATGAGCGTCCCAGCCCTGGCACAAGGCCCGGCGCCTGAACGCCGCCCCCAATCGGAGGCGCAGCAGCGTAACGCGCGGATCATGCGCGAATGCGGCACCGAATGGCGCGCAGCAAAGGAAGCCGGGACCATGACCGGCCAGACCTGGCGGGACTTCCTGCGCACCTGCAGGGTACGCAAACTGGTCTGATCGCCACCCTGCCCGCTTCAGACCTATCGAAACGCGGGGCTGCCCTTTGTTGAGCCCGGTTGCGCTCGACGGATGGGTTTGGACATCAGTGCACACCGCGAGATGGGCGCAACGCTCAAAGCGCGCTCAGCGCAACTCACTTTGAGCGTTGAAGGGCAAAGGCTCGGTTTGCCCTAGGACCTGGCGCGGGGCGGCCAGACCGGCGTTTATCGGCGCGGACCGCGCGAGACGCGCTGGATTTCCTCGGCGACAAGCCGCTCGACCAATGGCGGCAGATTGTCGTCAAGCCACTGCTTCAACATCGGGCGAAGCAGCTCTTTTGTGATGTCCTCGATTGTGCGCCCGCCAGGGCCAAACACGGCTGTTTCAAGAGCCGCAAAACTACCTGCAACCAAGCGGCCGGATTGATCGTCCAGCAGACCCTGTGGCGGCGCATAGGCCGCCATCTGCTGGACAGGCACTGGTTGGGGTTGGACCGGCGGTGGTGCCATGACGGCGGCCGGGACAGGAACAGCAGCCATTGGAGGCATTGCTGGCACTGCGACGGGCTCAGGTGCCACGGGCTCGGGCAGCTCTTCTGGAACTGCATCCATGTCGACAAAGCCGACATCCTCGAACGGATCGGGAACTGGAACGACAACTTTGGGCGCGGGGGCCTTCGCTGCAACCGGTTCCGGAACTGACTCCTCCGGCTCCGGGTCGAACGCCGATGACTCGTCAGGTTCATTGGCGAGCTGTGACGTCATGAGGTCCATGACCTCTTCGTCATCATCCATTTCGCTGTCAGGCATTGCAAACGCAGCATCCGCTGCGTCCTGCTCTGAAGGCGCTGGCTTTGGAAACGGCACGACGGGCGTCTCGACCTGCTTTGCCTGAGCTTCAGGCTTGGCAGGTGCCTTGGAGCCTTGATCTTCATCCGCGATGATACGACGGATGGAGGCCAGGATCTCCTCCATCGACGGTTCAGCTTGCGCGGGTTTGCTCATCAGTCGTCCAGATCACAAAGGTCAGCGAAGCGATTCGCCCCGCTCCAAGAGTGAACGAGGCGAGGAACTTGTGAAAGTGGCGTTTTAGCCTTTTGTCGATCAATCCCCACCAGGCGTACGCAGCCCATGCCAGAGATCACGAACCTGGCTGAGATGATGCCCGGGATCATAGAGCGCCACTGGCAGCGACAGCGCCTGCGCGTTCAACCGACCGACGGCGCCAAGCAAGGTGAACATCGCGACAATGCGATTGCGATCATTCTGGATGCGCTGGACGCGTGCGTTGAGAAGGTCCTGCTCGGCGTTCAAGACGTCAAGCGTCGTGCGCTGCCCAACGCGGGCCTCTTCGCGAACGCCGTTGAGTGCGATCTGAGACGCCTCGATCTGGGCCGTTGTTGCCAAACCAAGCGCACGCTGCTGTTCCAGCGCGCCCCATGTGCCGACCACGTTGGCGCGGATCGTGTCGCGCACCACATCAATGTTGATGCGGCTTTGCGCCATGGTTTCCTTCGCCTGGCGCACGTTGGCCGAGCCAAGACCACCATCATAGATCGGGACCGTGACGCGGGCGAGCACCTGGGCCGAGGCCGTCTCGTTCACCGTCGCGGTCGCGCTGAAGCGGTGCGAGAGAATGGCCTGCAATGCCACAGTCGGAAGCATCGTCGATTCGGCGACCTTGACCGCAAATGCACCGGCATCAACGTTGAAGACAGCCGCACGCACCTGCGGATGCTCGCGCGAGCCGGAGCTCAGCGCCGCCTCAAGGGTTCGCGGCAACAACCGCTCAACCGTCGTTGCGGGTGACAGGCGGCCTGGATCGCGTCCAATGACGCGACGATAGGCGGCGCGTGACGCGTTCAGGTTTGCGGTGGCAACGGCAAGGTTGGCACGTGCCAGCGCAAGTCTGGCTTCGGCCTGTGCAACGTCTGTCCGGGTCACTTCTCCGACCTGAAACCGGTTCTGAGTTGCGCGCAGCAACTCGCTGATCGCATTGACGTTTCCACGCTGGAGCTCAACGAGTGACGTGTTCTGGATAACGTCCATATAGGCCGTTGCGGCAGCGAGAAACACGTCCTGTTCGCTTGTGCGCAGCACTTCACGCGCAGCGCCGACAAGCGCTTCGGCACGACGAACGGCATTGTCGGTGCGCCACCCGTCAAACAGGTTCTGGTTTGCCGTCAGCGAATAGCCACGGGGCTGGGACGAGGTAAAACCCTGCGTTGTTGTCGTGCGATTGGTCTGGGTGTTGACGACCGTGGTCGAATTGAACTGGTTTTGCTGAGACACATCTGCGGAAGCAGACAATGTCGGCCGCGCGCCCGAAAGCGCGATCGGAATACCTTCGTTTGTGATCCGCAGCTGGGCGCGGGCAGCATTGAGTGTCGGGTTGGCGGAATAGGTTTCCGTCAAGGCCTGAGCGAGCGACTGGGCCGACGCGGCAACCGGTGTGAAAGCCACGCCAAGACATATGACCGCAACGCCACTTAAAGCGCGTAAACGCCATCCCACCATCAGACACCCTCGACCGACTGCGCTTGTTAACAAACGCCTAATTTCGCGCCGCACCATACGCGAGAGCTACGGCGTGGCAACCACACCCGCGCCTCATCAACGGGGAAAACTGGGGCATGCGACCAATCCGTCACACACCCCATGAGTGCTCAGCCAGGGAATGCGAACTGGTGCACACGCTGGAAGCCGGGCAAAGGCGGAATAGCGACGTCAAAAGCCGGTCTTGCAGACAAAACGCCGTCAATCTTGATGTGCAGCACGGCCTGAGCCGCACGCCCTGTGCCAATAACAGCAACAAGGCGGCCACCTTCTTTCAACTGTTCGCAGAAACCGTCAGGGATGAACTCAACAGATCCAGCGATCAAAATCGCGTCATAAGGCCCTTCGCTCGCCCAGCCCTTGTCGAGAGGGCCAACAACGATTGCAGCGTTTGAAACGCCAAGCGCTGAAAGTTCGCGGTCGGCTTGGCTTGCAAGTTCCGGATCAGATTCAAGGCCGACAATCGACCCGCCAAGCTTTGACAGGATCATGGTGCCATAGCCGCTGGCGCACCCGACTTCGAGCACGACATCGCCCGGCGCAATCGCCGCAAGGTGCACAAGCCGCGCAAGCGGTGTGGGCTCGATCAGGTAGCGGCCAGATGCCGCAAGCCGAACATCCATGTCGAGGTAGGCAAGCCCACGCTGGGACGGCGGCAAGAATCGCTCACGTGGCACAGAGCCAAAGACCTGCAAAACCCGTCTGTCGATAACGCCGCCCGTCATGAGCTGACCATCGACCATATTGATGCGCGCTTTGGCAAAGTCCATGCGTTCCCCCGAACGTCAAACCCGGTTGCGATCGTGAGATACCGACGCGCGGGCTGAAGTGCAACCATACCCCGTCATCGCAGGCATATGTCGACCTCAGAACGGGATGTCGTCATCCATGTCGCGCCCGCGCGATCCGCCGCCAGGAGCCGCCGCGCGTTGCGGCGCGCCACCGGCGCTCGAACGCGGACCATCCATTCGGCCCCGATCGCTGTAGCCACCATCATCCATGCCGGAAGAAGCGCCCATGCCGCCGCCCTCGCCGCGCCCGTCAAGCAACGTCAGTTCACCGCGGAAGCGCTGAAGCACGACTTCGGTCGTGTACTTTTCAACGCCCGACTGGTCCTGCCACTTCCGGGTTTGCAGCTGCCCCTCAAGGTAGACCTTGGAGCCCTTCTTCAGGTACTGCTCGGCCACCTTTGCGAGGTTTTCGTTATAAATCACAACGGAGTGCCACTCGGTCCGCTCCTTGCGCTCGCCCGACGCCTTGTCGCGCCAGCTCTCAGACGTTGCAATCCTGAGATTGACCACCGGCTCACCGCCGCCCATCCGGCGCACTTCAGGGTCCTTGCCGAGGTTTCCGATGAGGATCACCTTGTTTACGCTGCCAGCCATACCAATCGCTCCAAACCCGGGCCGCTCTGAATTCCTGGCCAACCCGTCCACGTTGCACCCGGGATCGACGGCTGCAAGGCCATGCGCCCTAATCCCACAGAAATAATGTTCCTATTTTGTTCTTTTTGCAAGACCCCCGCCGGGCTCAGTGCGCCGGCGGAGGCCTTGGATCTGGTCCAGCGCTGAGGACGCGCTGGCGCGATCAGACGTTGTTGGCTTAGCGGGCGGGTGCCGGCACTGCCGGCGCTGCGGGTGCTGCCGGGACTGCGGGTGCTGCGCCTGGTTGGCCGCCTTGCTGCTGCATGAGCTGCTGGCGGGTCTGTTCCGCGCGGCGTGCAAGTTCTTCCTCAAGCCGGCGCTGCTGTTCCTCGACAACCTGCAGATCCGTTGGCGCGCCATCATAGGCACGCACAAAGGTCGCGAGCGGCATCACGAGGTCAAGCGCCACGCCCTGAGCGTTACGAACCGTCACAAGCACGTTTTGCCCACGGCGCATGGCGTTGAGCATGTCGGTGCCAAGTTCAAGCGCACCAAAGCAGGCGTTCGGAAAACATGTTCCAAACTTGCCAGGCGTTGCGACGCCCTGGTCAACGCGGACGAGGAAGCCTGCCTGTAGGGCAAGACCGAGGGGAAGTGCGAGCTGCAAGCTGCGGGTCGGATCACCCTGCACTTCCTGAATGGTTGCACCGCCAAGGAAGGCACCGTTTTCGGCACGAACTTCCTGCGTAATCAGGCAGCCCTGCCGGGGCGGCGTTGTCTCAGGGATCGGCTGGCAGATCTTGACCCAACCCGTCGTCGTGCCGGTCACAGGCCGTGGCGGCTGTTCTGCAGCCTGGCGCTGTTGCTGCTGCTGCGGCGTTGGCTGAGCAGGCTGAGCGGGCTGGGCCGGACGCGCTGGCGCTTGTTGCGCAGGCTGCGCCGGGCGCGGCGGCGTCTGGCCGGCAGCTGGCGCTTGCTGAGCGGCGACAAGCGCGGGCGTGGAAACGGTGCCAAGCGCAAGGAGCGCAGCCAGTGCCATACGGGCGGAAAGGGTCATGTGTTCACCTGAAAGTTCATTGTCACAGCCGGGCCGAACTGGCCCTTGGTCACGTCAACGTACAGCACCATGTCTCAGCGCCGCGCGTTGGATAAGGCCGAACAACCGCCTGAATGCGGCGGCACCATGTCCGACCCCGCCTCCCTAACTGCGTTCGATACAGATTTGAAGAGGGCAAACGCTGAATGTCCCGCTTTGGCGATAATCATCACGTGATTTGAACGGGATGGAGCACGCTATGCAACGACGAAAAGCGTCGAATCGCATTATGACGACAGGCATGATCAGAATCATGTTGTCACTGTGCGTGATGGTTTGGGCGCTGGGTGCTGCTGCCGCAGCGCCCCGACACGCCATAGCCATGCATGGCGAGCCTGCCCTTGGCTCTGACTTCACACAATTTGGCTTCGTAAACCC
>JAIYEB010000357.1 GCA_027487195.1 Hyphomicrobiales bacterium
CTCAACGGCAACCTCGATGTGCTGGTGCCGCGCGGCGGCAAGGCGCTTGTCGAGCGGGTTCAAAACGATGCGCGCGTGCCCGTCTTCTCCCACCTCGAGGGCAATTGCCACGTCTATGTCCACGCCAAGGCCGACCCGGCCAAGGCGCTCTCGATTACACTCAACGCCAAAATGCGACGCACGGGCGTGTGTGGCTCTGCGGAGACGCTGCTGGTTGATCGCGCGGCGCTGTCTCAGCTGAAGCCCCTCGTTGAGGCCCTGCTCGACAAGGGTTGCGCGGTTCGCGGCGACAGCGAAACGCTTGCCTGCGATCCGCGTGTGACGCCCGCAAGCGAAGCCGACTGGGCGTGCGAGTATCTTGATGCGATCATCGCCGTGAAAGTCGTTGAGACCATCGACGATGCCATGGCGCATATCGCCCGATACGGCTCCTCGCATACCGAAGCGATCGTGACCGAGGATGCAGAGGCCGCGCGCCGCTTTCTGGCCGAAGTCGACAGCGCCATTGTGCTGCACAATGCATCGACCCAGTTCGCCGATGGCGGCGAATTCGGGTTTGGTGGCGAGATTGGCATTGCCACCGGCAGGCTTCATGCGCGCGGGCCTGTGGGCGTCGAACAGCTCTGCTCGTTCAAGTACCGGGTGCATGGCACCGGACAGATCCGTCCCTGATGCCGCAGGCGATCAAGGCAGTTGGCCGACGCGTGCCTTTGCCTCCGATTGGTGATGGGCAGCGCATTGGCCTGTTCGGGGGGTCTTTTGACCCGCCCCATGAAGGCCATGCGCATGTGGTGCGCACAGCGATCGCGCGGCTCGGGCTTGATCGGGTCTGGGTTTTGATCACGCCCGGCAATCCGCTGAAAAGCGTGGGGCCACATCTCAGCCTTATCGAGCGCGCGGCGCGGCTGCGCCGTCTGATGCCGGACCCGCGCGTGATCATCACGGATCTTGAGGCGCGTGCGGGCCTTGTGTGGACGCGCGACACGGTGTCGTTCATCAGGCGCCATGCGCCGGAAGGCCGGTTTGTCTGGCTCATGGGCGCCGACAATCTCGCCTCGTTTCATCGCTGGGGCGGCTGGCGAAAGATTGCGCACAGCCTGCCGATGGCGGTGATTGATCGGCCTGGCAATGGATTCGCGCCGCTGAATGCGCGCGCGGCCCTTGCACTGGCACGGGCGCGCGTGCCGGAATATGCGGCGGGCGACCTGCCGCTCCGCCCTGCCCCCGCATGGGTTTTCCTGCACAGCCGGCGCTTCCAGCACTCCTCGAGCGCGTTGCGCAAACGGACGTGATTTGGGGCTCACGACCGAATCAGCGATGAGACAGGAATGTTTCAGCGCTTCTGGACACTTGCACTTGCCGCAGGCCTCGGGCTTGCCAGCGCCGGAGTGGGCAGCACGCGCCTTCACGCGCAAACGGGCGAGGCCCGCGTCACAGCCCAGTTCGGCATCACGGTTGCAGGCGTCACCATAGGCCGTGGTGCCTATGAGGCTGCGATTGGACCTGACGGCTATTCGATTGCCGTCTCCGCCCGGCTCAGCGGCCTTGCAGCGCTCGTTTCGCCGGGCGAGGGCCAGGCCTCGGCGCGCGGCACGCACACCGGCGACAGGTCCAATCCCGCATCCTACACCATCGAGAATTCGGCCGGCGACTGGCGCAACAAGATCGACATGTTGTTTCGCGGGGGCAATGTCGCGGAACTGGCGGTGGAGCCGCCAACCCCACCACATCCCGAGCGCGTTCCGCTGATCGCAGATCATCGCCGCGGCGTGATGGACCCGCTCAGCGCGCTGATCTTTCCCGTTGCCGGCACGGGCGAAACGCTTCGCCCCGAGGCCTGCAACCGCACGCTGCGCATTTTCGATGGTCGCCAGCGCTATGACATTACGCTGACGCACAAGCGCACCGAGAATGTGCGGCGCGGCGATGTCGAGGGGCCGGTGCTGGTGTGCGCGGCGCGCTACCGCGCCATTGCCGGCCACAGGCTCGATCTGCCGGGGCCAAAACGGCTGGAGGAATCGCGCGATCTCGAGGCCTGGCTTGCGCCGGTTCACGGAACCCGGGCGCTCATCGTGTTTCGCATGATTGTCGGCACAACCGCAGGGCGCATGACGATCGAGGCGCGCTCGATCTCCGTCATGCCCGCAGGCGCGCCTGCCGCAACGCGCTGACGCCCGCGCCTCAAAGCCCGGCTGCGCCGAGCGGCGGGCCTGCCTCGCGCGGGTTCATCTGGATCATGGTCCAGTTGAGATATCCCGCAATCGACACCCAGCCGAGATAGGGCAGCAGCAGCAGCGTTGCGACGGTTGAAGCGGATGAGAACAGCACGATCAGCGCCGCGATCGACAGCCACAGGGCCCCAAGCTCGACGAGCGCCAGGCGCATGTTGCGCGCGCCGAAAAACAGCGCCGACCAGCCGGCATTGAGCACGAGTTGCAGCGCATAGACCGGCAGCGCCACCCACAAAAGTTCTGGCGAGGCCGCATGCCACACGAGCCACACCGAGACGGTGCTCATGATGAACAGCGCGCCCCACACGATTGGAAACGCAAAATTCGGCGGGCGCCAGGACGGCTTCCTCAAACCTTCATACCAGTCGCCAGGGCGGAAAAAGGCGCCAGCAAGCGCACAAGCCATGTTGGCCGCCAGAAACACCACAAAAGCGAGATCCAAGAGACACCCTCCGCAGCCCAATCCCAGCCGCTTGAA
>JAIYEB010000437.1 GCA_027487195.1 Hyphomicrobiales bacterium
CCCTATCGCGATCAGGGCATCATCTCGTCCTATCTCTCGATCATCGCGCCCGGCCTGTCGCGCCCTGCACCCGTCAATGCCGCGATCATCATCGTGCGCCTGTCCAACTGGGGCGAGCGAGAGATGACGCAGCGCCAGTTGCAGCAGCGCCTGCTTGGCCAGGTCCAGTCTGTTGCGGGAGCCCGCGTATTTCCGCTCAATCCACCGAGCCTTGGCCAGCGGGGCGGCTTTCAACAGCCGGTTCAGTTCGTCATCTCCGGCCCGGACTTCGTGACACTCAGGGCATGGCGCGACGCCATCATTGCGCGCGCACAGCCAACCGGCCTGTTTGCCAATCTTGATTCGGACTTCCGCGAGAGCCAGCCCGATCTTCGCGTCACCATCGACCGCCAGCGCGCAGGCGATCTCGGGGTGTCGGTCGAGGTGATCGGTCGCTCGCTCGAACTGATGTTTGGCGAGCGCGAAGTCTCGACCTACGTGGATCGTGGTGTCGAATACCCCGTCCTGATTCAGGCTCGTCCGCAGGACCGCATGACACCGGAAGATCTGCGCAACGTGTTCGTGCGCACGGGCACCGGAACGGGCCAGACCTTTGCCGGCGAGTTGACGCCCCTGTCGAACTTCGTTTCGCTGAACGAGGTTGCCGGACCGCAGGCGCTCAACCGGTTCGACCGACTGCGCTCGATCACGATCCAGTCCTCGCTTGCGCCTGGCGCAACGCTCGGCCAGGCGTTGGACACGCTCTATGCGATCGCGCGTGAGGTCGCTCCTGAAGCACGCATCGGCTACAATGGCCAATCCAAGGCCTTCAAGGACAGCTCGAACTCGCTCTACATCGTGTTCGGTTTTGCCTTGCTGATCGTGTTCCTGGTGCTGGCGGCGCAGTTCGAGAGCTGGATTGCGCCGGTCGTGATCATGCTGGCAGTGCCCTTGGCGCTGACAGGCGGGCTTGCGGCCCTCTATTACACCGGCCAGACGCTCAACGTTTACAGCCAGATCGGCATGATTCTGCTTGTCGGAATCATGACGAAGAACGGCATCCTGATCGTGGAGTTCACAAACCTGCTGCGTGAGCGGGGGGTTGAGCTCTATGAGGCGTTGGTCGAGGCTTCAACCCAACGTCTGCGACCAATCCTGATGACATCGATCGCAACTGTTGCCGGCGCGATTCCCTTGGCTATTTCGCATGGCGCAGGCGCTGAAGCGCGCTCGACAATCGGTTGGGTGATCGTTGGCGGTGTGTCGCTGTCGACCGCGTTCACGCTGTTTCTGATCCCGGCACTGTATCTCGTGCTTGGCCGATATTCGCAGTCGCGCAACACGATTGGCGATCAGCTTGATGCTGAAGAAGCCGAAGCCACGCGCACAGGCAAGCATGCGAGCGCGGCAGGCGCCAAGGAAGCAGCTTCAGCCGCGAAGCCGACAGCGGCTGTTCCTGCCGAATAGGCGCGTCCTGCTTTAAGGCATTGTGCAAGGGCCGGGAGACATCCCGGCCCTTTGTGCTTTCAGGAGAGCCTCGGATCAGGCCGAAAGCACTCCTCGTCTTTACGGCCGCCAGGCTCCCCGGTCGCTCGCTCGCTCATCCGCCGGATCATCGTCCACCGGCACGGGGGCCGGTGCGATGACCTCGCCAAACTCCAGCGCCTTGGCTTCATTGACGATGCGCCCGAGCGCAAACAGCGCCTCGCGCACGCCAGCGCCCGAGGCGGCTGAGAGCAGCATCGGATCGCGCTTGGCCGCGCGCTTCAGCTTGGCGCGTTTGGTCTTGAGTTCATCGGGATCAACCGCGTCGACCTTCGAGAGCGCGAGGATCTCCGGCTTGTCTTCAAGACCATGCCCATAGGCGTCGAGTTCACCACGGACTGTGCGCCAGGCACCCACCACATCGTCAGATGTGGCATCGACGAGATGAAGCAGCACGCGGCAACGTTCGATATGGCCAAGGAACTTGTCGCCAAGCCCTGCCCCTTCATGCGCCCCTTCGATAAGCCCGGGGATATCGGCGAGGACAAACTCGACACTGTCGGCGCGCACGACGCCAAGACCCGGTGTGAGCGTCGTAAACGGATAGTCGGCAATCTTGGGCTTTGCCGCAGTCGTCGCCGCAAGGAAGGTCGACTTGCCGGCGTTTGGCAAACCAACGAGCCCGGCATCCGCAATGAGCTTGAGGCGAAGCCAGATCCACTTCTCGGGTCCCTCAAGGCCGGGGTTCGCCCGACGCGGCGCGCGGTTGACCGAGGATTTGAAGTAGGCGTTGCCAAACCCGCCATTGCCGCCCTTGGCAATGCGCAGCGTTTCACCGGGCTTTGTGAAATCGGCGATCAACGTCTCGCCATCTTCCTCGAGCACCTGCGTTCCGACAGGAACGCGCAGGATCACGTCCTCGCCATCTGCTCCATGGCGGTTCTTGCCCATGCCATGGCCGCCAATCTTGGCCTTGAAGTGCTGCTGATAGCGGTAATCCACGAGCGTGTTCAGGCCCTGGACACAGGCAATGATGACATCGCCACCGCGCCCGCCATCGCCGCCATCCGGACCACCGAACTCGATGAACTTTTCACGCCGAAACGACACCGCGCCGGCGCCACCATCGCCAGCCTTGATCCAGATCTTTGCGGTGTCGAGAAACTTCATTGGGGTACCTGTGTCCGTTCAAACGCGTCGCGTGTCAGTTCCGTATCCCAGTGCAGGGCTGCCCGGCCGCGCGCGAGGCAGTATTTATGGCTCGTGCCGACCCGGACGAACCCGAGCTTCTCCTGCAGCCGCCAGGATGCGGGATTATCGAAGAACATGCCGGACGTCACCTTGGACACAAACAATGTGCCAAAGATATGGAGTTGAAGCATGGCCTTGAGCGCTTCGCTCATCAGCCCCCGCCCCCACCAAGGCTTGCCAATCCAATAACCGATATCGACCGAGCCGCCCTTAAAGCCGGTTTCGGATGTCAGGCCGAACGTGCCGATGAAGCCGTCATGATCAATCGCAAAGACCTGCCATGGTGTTTCCGTGTTGGGCGCGCTCATCATGTCCTCGATGAAAGCCGCCGCCTCGCCCTCGGGGTAGGGGTGCGGCACGAGAGACAGCATGCGGGCCACATCGAAGTCCGAGGCGTAGGCCTGCATGCGCGGACCATCGGCTGGACGCAACGGGCGCAGCTTCAATCGCGCTGTTTCAATCACCGGGAGCATGGGTCTTGCCTGAAACGACAAAGGGGAGGCGAACCGCCTCCCCTTGATCACGTGTGAACCGGGGGAGGCCCGGCTGAATTACTCGGCGGCCTCGGCCATCGCAGGGATGACAGAAATCAGCTGCCGACCTGCCGTGGTCTTGCGGAACGAAACGACGCCGTCTGTCATGGCGAAGATCGTGTGATCCTTGCCAAGGCCAACGCCTGTGCCAGGGTGCCACTTCGTGCCACGCTGGCGCACGATGATGTTTCCGGAGATGACGCGCTCGCCACCAAACTTCTTGACGCCGAGGCGCTGGCCGTCTGAGTCACGACCGTTGCGCGAGGAGCCGCCTGCCTTTTTGTGTGCCATATCGGTGGTTCCTTCTAAGCTCTAGAGATCTTTGCCGGATGCGAGTTCGGCCTGATCGGCCTTGGCGCGCGGCGGCTTGCCGGCGAGCAGTTCATTCGCCTGCTCAACCCACTCTTCACGCTTGGCGCGGCCGCGCAGCGCAAGTTCGCCGTCCCACTTGGCGAGATCGGCTTCAGACCACGACGCAATGTCGTTCCAGCTCTGGATGCCGGCGGCGCGCAGCTTCTTCTCGATCGTCGGGCCGATGCCTGAGATCAGGGACAGGTTGGAGGTATCCATGCCGCCCTTGGCAGCAGCGGCACCAGCCGACGCCAGGCCAGCGGCAGCAGCAGCGATCGGAGCCGAGACCTTGAGGCTGGGCTTCGAGCCACCTGTCAGGAAGCTGTCGATACGCACTGTGGTCAACAGCTGGCGATGACCGCGCTTGCGGCGCGAATTCTGGCGGCGGCGCTTCTTGAAGGCGATGACCTTCGGGCCGCGCATCTGCTCAACAACGGTGCCAACGACGGTTGCGCCCGACACGGTCGGTGCGCCGACATGGGTTGACGACCCATCATTCAGCAGGAGAACTTCGGAGAACGCCACTTCGTCGCCTGCGGCGAACGGGAGCTTCTCGATGGTGATGACGTCAGCTGCAGCAACCTTGTACTGCTTGCCGCCGGTCTTGATGACAGCGAACATTTGAACCCTACTCTTTCAATTGGTCCGGATCATCCGGCCAACGCTTCTTGGTTGTTTGTGGACCGGGATCGCTCTTGATGGCGATGGCCCGAAACCCCTCATGGCCGAGGCCTCGCGGGGAGCGCGCGTGATATGTGACGAGGCGTCCTGTGTCAAGGTTTACAGCAAAAACCGGACTGACACCGGCTGCATTCGGGCCCGTCACGCACCCATGACGGCGCCACTACTTGAACAGGACGCTGGGAAGCCAGGTGGCAAGAGCCGGGAACATCACAACCAGCGACAGGCCAATCAATTGCAGAATGACGAAGGGAATGATGCCCTTGTAGATGTCGAGGGTTGAAATGGATTTGGGCGCTACGCCCCCGAGGTAGAACAGCGCAAAGCCAAACGGTGGCGTCAAAAAGCTTGTCTGCAGATTGACCGCAATCATGACGCCGAGCCAGATCGGATCGATGCCCATTCCCAGCAGGATTGGCCCCACGATCGGGATCACGATGATGGTGATTTCCACGAAATCGAGGAAGAAGCCCATGATGAAAATCACAAGCATGACCACCGCAATGGCCCCGTAGCGACCGCCGGGAATGCCGGACAGGAAGTCCTTGATCAGTTCCTCGCCACCAAGGCCGCGGAAAACCAGCGCGAACAGGGTTGCCCCGATCAAGGTCGCAAAGATCATGGCCGTGATCGTCATGGTCGTATGCGACACAGACCCGAGTACGCCACGCGCGAAGCACCGCCACAGCGCTACGCCAATGCCGTAGGCCATGCCGGCGGCGGCCACTGTCGCCGCCCAGGTCGCGACCACATCATTGAAAGGCGGATTCTGGCGACCAATCCGCATGTCAAAGCTCGAGCCGAGAATGACCATCGCCACCGTGCAGATACCGGCGATGTAGATCGGCCATGGCCGCGTTTCATCGAGCCTCAGGCCTGCAAGCAGTGTGGC
>JAIYEB010000176.1 GCA_027487195.1 Hyphomicrobiales bacterium
CCGAAACGCACCAGGGCGATGGCTGCGAGCAGGCCAAGGAACGTCGCTGCGCTCGCCGACACGAACGCAATGCGAAGAGAGATCCACGCTGCGTCCATGAGGGGCTGATTGCTCCACAGTCCCTCGTACCATCGCGTGGAAAATCCACCCCATACCGTCACGAGCCGGCTGGCATTGAAGGAGAACACCACGAGGATGAGGATCGGCAGGTAGAGGAAGGCAAAGCCGAACACGAGCGCCGTACTGTCAATCCGCGATCGGCGCATCAGGTCTGCTCCCGGTCGGTGCGCTGCCACAGCATGATGGGCACGGCGAGGAGGAGCGTCAGGACCATGGCAATCATGGCAGCCAGCGGCCAATCGCGGTTGGAGAAGAACTCGGTCCAGACCGTCTTGCCGATCATGATCGTTTCCGAGCCGCCAAGAAGGTCTGGAACAATGAATTCGCCAACAGCGGGAATGAACATCAGCAGCGCGCCGGCAATGATCCCTGGCATGGCAAGCGGGATCGTGATTTCGACCGTGCGCCGGAACGGTGGGCAGCCAAGATCGGCCGCGGCCTCCTCAAGTGTCGGGTCTGCGCGCTCAAGCGCTGCATAGATCGGCAAAACGACAAACGGCAGGTAGGCGTAGACCAGTCCGATCACGACCGCCGTCTCGGTGTTGAGAAGGTCAAGCGGGGGCAGGCCGAGCATCCCGAGAGCGGCGTTGAGGTAGCCGTCCTGACGCAGGATCCCGATCCAGGCGTAGATGCGGATCAGCAGCGAGGTCCAGAAGGGCAGGATCACGAGCATGATCAGAATTGGCCGCAAGGTCGGCGATGACCTTGCGATGGCTCGCGCCAGCGGGAAGCCAATGAGCAGTGCGATCACCGTTGAAAGCCCGGCAAGGCGGACGGAATTGAGATAGGCCTCCGCGTACAGCCCATCGCTCAGAAGCGTCCACAGCGTGTCCAGATCGAGGCCCGCAATGAACTCACCAAGCCGGTCCAGGCCCATGAAGTGTGGGGTATAGGGCGGGATTGCGCGCGCAGGCTCGGACAGGGCAATGCGGAAGATGATGGCAAACGGCAGCGCAAAGAAGAGAAACAGCCAGATGGCCGGGGCTGCAACGATCAGGCGGCGCGCTGGTGACATCGATCAATCCGTCAGCACGCGAAGCGCACGCCCGTCAAAGTCAAGCCAGACCTGGCTGCCTGGCTTGAACTCCGTCGACGCTGAGCCGGCATTGGTTTGCATCACCTTGAGCGTCTCGCCCCCGTTGCAGGCAACTGTGAGGTAGGTGATGTCGCCGAGATAGGCCTGGGCCTGAAGCGTGCCGGACACGCGCCCGGTTGTGCCGACGCGAATGGCCTCTGGGCGAAGCGCGAGCGTGACCTTTGTTCCCTTCGCCAAGCCACGGGGAGCGTAGAAGGTGCCAAGGCTCGATACGATCTCATTCCAGCCGACCACCCCTTCAATCAGGTTGGTCTCTCCGCAAAAGCCTGCGACAAAGCGGTTTGCAGGCTCCTCATAGATCTCCCGTGGCGTGCCGACCTGCTCAAAACGTCCGGCGCGCATCACCGCAATCCGGTCGCCCAGCACCATTGCCTCATCCTGATCGTGGGTGACAATCAGCATGGTCAAACCAAGGGTCTGGCGCAGACGAAGAAGCTCGGCCTGGGTTTCCATGCGCAGTGATTTGTCGAGCGCTCCCAATGGCTCGTCGAGAAGCAGGAGCTTGGGTTTTCGCGCCAGAGCCCTGGCAAGGGCGACACGCTGACGCTGGCCGCCCGAGAGCTCGCTGATGCGGCGGCGTTGAAAGCCCTGAAGGCTGACGAGGTCAAGCAGTGCACCGACCTCCTTGGCAATGTGCGCCCTGGCCAGTCCAGCCTGCTTCAGGCCAAAGCCAACATTGCCGGCCACATCGAGATGCGGAAACAGCGCGTAGGATTGAAACATCATGTTTGTCTGGCGCTGGTGGGCCGGTATGTGCGTGATGTCCTGCCCAGACAGGCGGATGCAGCCGCGATCAGGCGTTTCAAAGCCCGCGATCATTCTCAGCAACGTCGACTTCCCGCAGCCCGACGGACCCAGCAGCACCAGGCTTTCACCTGAGTCGATGTCGATATTCAGATCATCAACGGCCGGGGTCTCGCCGAAGCGCTTTGACAGCGATTGAACCTGCAGCAGCACCACATCCCAACCGATCGTTCAGGTAATCGGCCGACGGGCTTTCACCGCCGTCCACCAGCGGTTGATCAGGCGCTGCGTGCGGTCATCGTAAGGCGTTATGGTGTAGAGCCTGCCCATGGTGGCTGTGGATGGATAGACCTGCGGATCCTGCAGAAGGGTCGGTGGGATCAGGCGCTGGGCTGCAAGATTGCCCGAGGCAAACTCTGTCTGAACCACATTGCGCGCGGCCATCTCAGGGCGAAGCATGAAGTCGATGAACCGGTGGGCAGCGTCCGGATTCTGCGCATCGCGCGGGATCACGAAGTTATCAAACCACATCAGCGCCCCTTCATTCGGGATGGCGTAGTTGATCTCGATTGCCGGACGGCCAGTGCCCTCTGCGGCTTCCTTTGCCCGCTTTCGCGCTTGCAGGATGTCGCCGGAGTAGCCGACGGCAAGGCAGATTTCGCCGCTGGCAAGCGCCGAAATATACTCGGATGAGTGGAACTTGCGAATGAACGGTGAGATCGATCTGAGCAGTTCGGCTGCACGCCGCAGATCGGCATCGCGCTTGGAATTGGGATCAAGCCCGAGGAAATTCAGCGCTGCGGGAAAAAGCTCCTCGACGGCATCGAGGACATGGATCCCGCAATCCTGAAAACGGCGCAGGTTGGCTGGATCGAAGATCAGCCTCCAGGTGTCGACCTTGTAGTCCGCGCCCATGCGCTGGCGCATGGCGGCGACATTGTAGCCTATGCCCGTGGTTCCCCACATGTAATTGACGGCAAAGCGGTTGCCGGGATCATAGCGCCCCACGCGTTCGGTAATGGTCGGCCATTGATGCGTGAGGTTTGGCAATTTGGCGCGGTCGAGCGGCTGATAGATGTTGAGCGGGATCTGGCGGGGCAGGAATGAGGCTGTGACCACGACCACGTCATAGCCCGTGCGGCCTGCAAGCATGCGGGTCTCGACCACCTCCATGCTGTCAAACGTGTCGTAGATGACCTTGATCCCGGTCTCGCGCTCAAAGGCATCAAGCACTTCAGGCGAGACATAATCGGAGAAGTTCCAGACCCGGACGGTTGGCTGCCCGGCAGAGCCCGCGGGTGCCGGCGTTACCGGCTGCGCGAAAGCGCCCACCACAAGCGCCAGACTTGTAACCAGGGAGAAAGCCGCCTTGCGTAGCCACATGCTGTCCTCGTTTCTTCGTTCGTTCGACTCACATGAGAAACTAGCGGCTGCAGCCAGCGGCTCAAGGGGTTGGTGTGGCGATGAAATGAACAGATCGCCCTTGATCACAACACCTTGTTTGCACGCGCCGTCTCGGCTATATCGCCGCCTCCCGAGATATTCTCAC
>JAIYEB010000422.1 GCA_027487195.1 Hyphomicrobiales bacterium
ATGCGCTTGGTCAGGAAGCGCAGAAGGCCTTTACCGAGCGCATGTTCTACGCGCCAACGAATGGCCGCGCTCAGATCGATCCGCGCGCGCTCGCCCGCACGGCGGCCTCGCCTGAAAACCGGGCGCGCATGATCCCGGTCGATTGGGATGCCATGGCACGTGTTCGCGACCAATGGAACAATCGCTGGCGCCGAGAGATCATCGCTGCTGGCAACCGCTAGGCCATCTGGGGCATGCCATCTCTCTCGATTCAAGGCCTGACCAAGCGCTATGGCGCGACGGTCGCGGTTGATGGCTTGTCGCTGGACGTTGGAGCAGGGGAAGCCGTTGCGCTTCTTGGCCCTTCAGGATGCGGCAAGACAACGACACTCCGGATGGTTGCAGGCCTGATTGAGCCGGGTGACGGCTCAATCCGGCTTGATGGCGTCGATATCACGCGACAGCCGGCCTACAGGCGCGGAATGGGCTACGTCTTCCAGTCCTATGCGCTTTTTCCGCACATGAGCGTGTCGGCGAATGTCGGTTTTGGCCTCGATGAACGCGGCGTCGGTCGCGCGGAGCGGGACCAGCGCGTCAGCCAGGCGCTCGATCTCGTGCGCCTTCAGGGGCTTGGCCACAGGAAGCCGAAGGAGCTGTCCGGTGGCCAGCAACAGCGCGTTGCGCTGGCGCGCGCGCTGGTGATCAAGCCCGCGGTTTTGCTGCTGGATGAGAGCCTTTCGAACCTTGATTCCAAGCTGCGCGATGCCATGCGCCAGGAAATCCGCGACATCCAGCGCGCCCTGTCGATTACGACGCTGTTCGTCACCCATGATCAGATCGAAGCCTTCACCATGTGTGATCGCATTGCGGTCATGGAGAAGGGCCGCATTGCCCAGATTGGCAGCGCCCGCGACATCTATGATGATCCCGTCAGTCGCTTTGTCGCGCAGTTTGTCGGCCGCGCCAACGTGCTGCCCCTGACGCGCACGGGTGATGGCCTGTCGCTCGCTGGCGCGCCCGTCAGCGTTTCGAGCGTGCCCACAGGCGACGTTGATCTTTTCATTCGCCCGCAACTCGTGAAGCTCCTGGCTCCCTCTGAACCGGCCTCGGGCCTTGATCGCTTGACCGGCAAGGTCACGCGCGTCTCGTTTGTCGGCGAGCGGGTCGAGGTGGTGGTCGATACCGCTGCAGGACGCATCATTGTTGAGCCGCCGGCAGGCACCACCCCTCCTGATGAAGGGGCTGATATTGGCGTTGGATGGCGCCCGGCCGATGCGCGCGCATTCCGGCGTGAAGACGCATGACGGCGATCCCCAAAAGCCGCTCCCTCGCGCTTTTGGCGCTGCCGGCAGCGCTCCTGATTGTCGGGGTCTATGCCGCGCCCATGGTTGGTCTTGGGCGCATGAGCTTCAATGAAACCGGTCCAACCGGCGCCATGGTCAATGCGTTCTCGTTTGATATCTGGGCCCAGATGCTGGGCGATGATTTCACATGGGAACTGACGCTGAACTCCCTGTGGTTGTCGTTTGTCGCCACAACGGCTGCGCTCGTCCTTGGCTATCCGCTGGCCTTGTTCCTGTTCAGGACCGAAAGCCGGTTTCGCGGCCTTTTGATCGTTCTCGCCGTCGCACCCATGCTCGTGTCGAGTGTGGTGCGCGTGTTCGGCTGGCTCGCGATTCTCGGAGATCGCGGCTTCATCAATTTCCTATTGATGCAGAGCGGACTTGCGTCCGCGCCGACCCGTCTTGTCTACAACCTCACCGGCGCTGCCATCGGGCTGACCGAAAGCCTGATGCCCTATATGATCCTTGCGCTGCTGGCCGGGTTTGGCCGGCTTGACCGAACCCTTGAGGAAGCGTCCGCAAGCCTTGGCGCCCCGGCCTGGCGCACGTTTACCCGCGTGACGCTGCCGCTCAGCTTGCCTGCGATCCTCCTTGGATGGCTCCTGTGCTTTGTCCTCGCCATGAGCGCTTACGTGACCCCCAAGCTTCTGGGCGGCGGGCGGGTGTTCCTGCTCGCAACCGAAATCTATGACCAGGCGATCACAACCGTGAACTGGCCGCTGGCCGCAGCCCTCGCGCTCTTCACGCTCGTGGTGCTCACCCTGTTTCTTGGCACCTATTCGGCCCTCAGCCGCAAGGTGCAGGCATGACCGGGGTTGGCGCAGGGCCTGTGCTGAAAGTCTTTGCCGCCCTTGTCTATGCGTTCCTGCTGTCACCGGTTCTGATCGTGATTGTGATCTCGTTTTCAGCCGACAGCTTCATCGTGTTTCCGCCCACCGGCCTGTCGCTTCAATGGTATGGCCGGCTATTTGGTCATCCCGCCCTGATGGCTGGCCTGCAGTTTTCGCTGGTGATCGCGGTGATCGTGTCCGTGCTGTCACTCGCCCTCGGCGTTCCAGCGGCCTATGCGCTGGCCAAAGGCAATTTCCGGGGCCGTGAGGCGCTGGCAAACCTGTTCCTTGCGCCGATCCTGCTTCCAACCCTCGTGCTTGGCCTTGCGCTCCTGCTGTTCTTTCAGCCCCTGCGACTGACAGCGACAATCCCAGGACTGGTCCTTGGGCATCTCTGCGTCACCCTGCCGTTTGTTGTGCGCATGATGACAACGGCTTTCGCAACGCTTCCCGATGAGGTCGAGGCTGCGGCAGCTACCCTTGGCGCACCACCCTGGCGCGTGGCGCAGCGCGTTACCTTGCCATTGGCCATGCCGGGTCTTCTTGCAGCTGCAGCCCTGTCGTTCCTGCTTTCGTTTGATGAGACCGTGATCTCGTTGTTCCTGTCGGGTCCGCGCGCCTCAACGCTGCCCGTGGAAATGGTGCGCTATGTCGAGGGGCGGACAGATCCGATGATTGCAGCCCTGTCCGTGCTCCTGATTGCGGGCACGCTCGTCATCGTGATTGCGGTTGAAAAGCTGGTTGGCGTGACCCGCGCCATCGGACGATAAACGACCGGTGCGTTACGCCGCCAGTTCCTGGTAGCTCTCGATGCTTCCATCCCCCTTAAGGCGATAGACAAGCGGCACGCCCGTGGCGATCTCGCGCTTCAGGATCTGTTCGGGCGACAGGCCTTCGAGGCTCATCACGAGGGCGCGGAGCGAGTTTCCATGCGCTGCGACGAGCACAGCGTCCCCCTTCATCACGCGCCGATGAATGTGCTGGCGGTAGTAGGGCAGTACGCGCTGGGCGGTCATTTCAAGGCTTTCGCCGCCGGGCGGGGGCACATCATAGCTGCGGCGCCAGATATGGACCTGTTCCGCACCAAACTTTGCCGCTGTTTCGGTCTTGTTCAGGCCCGCAAGGTCACCGTAGTCGCGCTCGTTCAAATGCCAGTCCCGGATGGTCGGCAGACCTTCAAGACCCATTTCGCCAAGCACCAGCGACAGTGTGCGCTGTGCACGCCCGAGCGCTGATGTGAACGCCACATCAAACGACAGACCAAGGGCTGAAAGCCGCTGACCGGCAGCCCGGGCTTCTTCAACGCCCTTGTCGGTGAGGTCGGGATCTTTCCATCCCGTGAAAAGGTCCTTGAGGTTCCATTCGCTCTGGCCATGGCGGCAGAGCACCAGCAAACGGTCCATGTCTTGTCCTATAGATCAGCCAGGCCGAGCACATCGACCATCGAGTAAAGCCCGGGTTTCTTTCCGCGTCCCCAAAGTGCCGCCACGAGCGCGCCTTGTGAGAACAGGCTGCGATCCTCTGCACGATGGGTCAGTTCGAGGCGCTCCCCCTGACCGGCGAAGACAACGCTGTGCTCGCCAATCACGCTGCCACCCCTCAGTGCGGCAAAGCCGATTCCGCCCTCGGGCCGCTGACCGGTGTGGCCGTCGCGGGCGGGAATACGCGCCGCCGCAAGATCAACGCCGCGCCCTTCAGCTGCAGCCGCCCCAAGCATCAGGGCGGTGCCGGAAGGCGCATCCACCTTCATGCGGTGATGCATTTCCACGATCTCGATATCAAAGCTCGCGGGCAGCGCCTGTGCGACCTTGCGCGTCACGGCGGTGAGCACATTCACGCCAAGCGAGAAATTTCCCGAGCGGATGATGACGGCGTGGCGCGCGGCAGCCGTGATCTTCGCCTCATCCTCTAACGATAGGCCTGTGGTTCCAAGCACATGAACAATGCGCGCCTGCGCCGCGAGTGCTGCAACCGCAACGCTTGTGGCCGGCGTCGTGAAGTCGAAAATGCCGTGGGCATGGACCACGAGGGGCAGCGCGTCCGTCGTGATCGCCACGCCAATGGTCCCGATGCCGGCAATCTCGCCCGCGTCCCTGCCAATGTTGGGTGAGCCCTCGCTCTCAACCGCACCGATCAGCCTGAGCGCACCACGGGACGCAGCAATGCTGCTGATGAGCGTTCGGCCCATGCGCCCGCTCGCGCCAATGACGACAACGTCCATGCTCAAATCAAGCACTCCCACTGCAGCGGGTCATAGACGGGTGAGGGGGGCTAGTCGAGATGCATCCCGGTCAGAGCTTGCCCGGCATCCGGGTTTCGCCGTGCCGCAGCGCGCTCGACCCGTGGGCGAATATCGCGCAGCACGGAGGGCAGGACGGCCATGACCTGATCACGGGTCATGCCGGCGCGCACGCGCCGATCATAGAGCATGTTCAGAATCATCTGATCGAACAGGGGAAAGCCGTCGAGTTCATTGCGATCGTTGAACGTCGAATAGGCAAGTGAAGCGTGATCGTTGACAGGCCCCATGACCTGCAACACCTCTTCCGCAACGCAGGCCATGAACAGGCGCGTGCCAGCATCGCCAACGACAATGGCGAGGCCACGGTCAATGACGAAGTCAGAGCCAAAAGAGACCGAGCCCGCGCACGTTGTCGTGCGCATGAAGGACGCGTCTTCGCCAAGCATGACCCGGCCGACCGAGAGGTAATGCCGCCTGTCGGTGATCAAGAGCAGCAGATTGGCCTGCGCAAGGCGCGGCACGATCTCAATCCTGACGCCACGGATCCGGCTCGCAAGCTGGCGGATCAAGCGCTCGGCCTCAACCTTCCGGATCCGCGCCAGCGGTGCGGGCAGGTTTTCCGTTGGCAGCGCCTCGATGTTGATGCGGATCGTGCGAGTGTATTTCTTGACGCGATCAGCCCCGCCGGCCGGCGCGCCGAACTCAGCGCCGAAAACGGTTTTCATGAACCCGTCGATCAACTCCTCGTCCGAATAGCGCCGCACCTCGGCGAGGGCGGGAAGCGACAGGACAAGAGCGAGAACAAGGACGAACGTGCGCAGCATCACGGTAGAATTGGTTTTCGCCGCGCTCTCGTCAATCCGGGCAAACCGGGAGCCGGCTTAGAACCAGCGCTCGAGAACGCGCACCGTGTCGCCTGGGCGAAGCGGGTGATGGATCGGCACTTGCGAGCGCACCAGACGGCCGGAGACGTTGCGCGTGATTTCGACCATGTCGGAGCGTGCGCGAGGCGTATAGCCGGTGGCGAGCGCCACCGCAGTCTGTGCCGTCATGCCGAACTGGAACGGGTATTGGCCAGGTGTTGTCACCTCGCCGAGAATATAGAACGGTCGATAGGTATCGATCTCGATGCTGACCTGGGGATCGCGCAGGAACCCGGAGCGCAGCTTCCCGCGCAGGTTGCCTTCGACCTCCGCCGTTGTCTGGCCGCGCACCTCGACGGATCCGATAAGGGGGAGCGAAATGCGCCCCTGGGGATCGACGGTGTAGAGGTTCGACAGTTCGGGCTGGCCGAACACGATGATGCGCATCCTGTCGCCGGCATCGACGGTGTAGGGGTGATCGAGCGTATCAAACACAGCCGCAGG
>JAIYEB010000295.1 GCA_027487195.1 Hyphomicrobiales bacterium
AGCGGCGGTTTTACACACCGTTGGTCGGGAGTTCGATCCTCTCACCGCCCACCGAAAACTCTGTCAAATGGCGAAATCCTATCGCTTTGCAGTCATGAATGCAGAGATCAGAGATCCTGTTTTCAGATCTCACATGAGGCTGCAGATCGTCGCGCGATCAGGGCACCCCTGAAGCAGGCCGTAGCCTTCTTATGCGCAAATGGACAGCAAGATGATGTAGCTACGTTTCTAGCATATGCGGATCGAAGCCATACAGTTTCGGTCGTCGTTTTGAGTTGGCGACATTGTCTATCGCTGACCGGTTCCACACTACTCCAAGCTGCGCCTTGGTCTCGTCGTCACCTATGCGGCCAGAGTAAGCTCCAATTACAAGCTGTAATCTTGCAAAAAGGGAGGGATGGTCCGTTCCACTTTGTTTCCGGTAACTCCCAACCTTCAGCCATTCACCCAAAACTACGGACCCCGACATTCCCTTTCGTGTTGCAGTATCGACATAAAAACGCGGCAAGCCTTGAATATTGAATTCAGGATCACTGGCGATTGTGCCACGTTTATGAATAGGAAGCAGTCTATGCTCGTCCCGACCGAGCGGGTATCCGATTATAAAAACGGCTTGTTGTACGTATGGCGTCACTATCTAAATCATTAGCGCACAGAAACCGATTTTTTATATTATCGTCTTTCATCGAAATTGACGCCAAATCAACCTTTCGCCCGAATGTTTCGTGCTCAAACCATACTGGAGTTAAATCGTCATCTTCAAAAAGTCTTATAAAGCCGGAAAATTCATCTAACTGAAAAAGCCCGTCTTCGGTGGGGCTTATGTACGGCGCCCCCTCCACAAAAAAATTGATCCTTATGCGATTTGGACAGCCCCCGTGAGCTGAAATGGGCTGTAACGTGTTGGGGTCTCGTCCCGAAAAATTGTGCCAATTCGAGATCAATCTAACGTCGCCTTGCGACCGCCATAGAAAACCGGATGCTTTTGCCAGACGTGTGTCGTTGTAATAAAACTCCACATATGGAGCAGCTTGTAGCCATTTATCACTGACGGCATTCATTCAAGTCCTCTTCCGCTCTGGCAAATGAACCTACCGTATCGTCGATCGATAAGTCCAAAAGCGTAAAAAGTGCGCCATCGAGTGTCAACGCGAGCTTATAGCGTAACACACCGAATGGACCATCGCCGATACTGCAAGCGAAGCGGGTCTCAACGGCGGCCCGGACGTGGCAGTCTGGAGATAAAACGTTCGATGGACGAGGTCACCGCAGGGGCCTTAGCCAAGGGGTTGTCAGTTCGCGCAAAATGATATCGTCGCAAATGAAACTGACTACGTGAATCTGCGAGCGCGTTAGCCCTCACAATCATCGGTTAAAGAATCATTTAGAACAGTCTCGTCGATTGAGTTTGTTGAGCGCGTTTGTGTGACTTAAAAGTTTTGGCTCCAGCTCTGGCGTAATACCTACAAGCACTTGCGTCTTTGTCGCGGGCTTTGTGGTTTCAGTCTCTTCCTCTGGTGAGTGTTTACCTTCTCAGCGCTGCCGCATCTCGGCAGCGATTGCGATGTCGTGCCTTCGACTGCAGGTTCCGCTGCCAGTACTTGGCAGTGCGGGGTCTGAACGAAACAAACGCCGTTTCACCGTCAGGAGATCAGACCATGCAGCAGAAGCATCCTCAACCTCTTCGAGCCCGCACGGTTGCGAGCCCGCGCCGTCAGGCAGTGAGTCGGCCATGTGATTTAATGGCATTGATCGACATTGCCGCGACCCGCGTGCGCCCAAGCCTGGTGCGGCGCGGACAGTGCGTGAAGATCGCTTCTTATGATGGTCCATTGTCAGCGACAGCTGATCTTGTCGAACTCGTCAACGCGATCGAAGCCGGCATCCTGGAAGCCTCGTCGCTTTCGCTTGCCGGAGAAAACGTTCGCGTTGCCGCCTGCGAAGATGAGGGCGATGCGGTCGTGACGATCATCGGCTGCAACCGCATGAGCATCCCGTCGAACTGGATGAAGATCGATCCGCGCTTGCTGCGTGTTGCGGAAGTTGCAGGCGCCTCAGTCGAGCTGTTCTGGGAAGTGGGCGAGGGGCCAACAGTGGTCTTCCGCATGCCCGTGCGCCGGCGCTGGGGCAACCTCGCGAACGATCGCTAGGACAAAGCTAGATAACGCCAAGCGCCTTCAGGTGCTTTCGCATCTCCTCGGGCATGTCCGCAACACCTGCCGACATGCCCGAAAGATCGCTCGGTGCATCGGTCTGATTGAGATAGCGCCAGCCCTGAAACGGCCCGTGCGGACGTGGATCAACCCGGTGATTGACCGGCTCAAGCACAATGTCGCAACGCTCCACGCCATCAAGGCCTGTGACCTGTTCGAGATCAACGATGCGCTGGCGGCACGCCACCCATCCCTTGATGACCCAGTACAGCGATCCACCCGCAATGAGCTCGGCGCGGCGCTTTGGCATGCTGCGCGTGGTGTGTCGCAGGAATGCGGGCTGGCCGGCACGCTTGTAGGCCGCCAGACGCTGCGACTGCCAGCTCTCGAGCTCCTCGATACTCTCTGCGCCAACGCAAAGCTTGATCAGATGGACCGTACTCATTGGTAGAGGACGCGGATTTGCTCGGGGACCCCTGCCGCGGCCATGGTTTCACAGCGCAGGAAGCCGGAGCGCTGACCCAGCAATTCCGAGACCCGGCCATCAGGCCCGTTCATGGCAACCGCAATATACGGGGAGGCGGGACGGCCCTGCGGGTCATAGGCGCGGTACAGGATCCGGCCCGCGTCGTTCACGAAGCGAACCTGCGCCGATACTGAACGGCCAGAGGTCAGATCCACTCGCGTTTTCTCAATGCGACCAGAGGTCTGGACGAAGTTCTCGCGAGCCGGCCCTTCATTCGTGAGGGATGGCACGTTGCACCAGTTCCCCATGAAGCGCGACAGCACAGCGGCCTCGACCGGACAATGCCGATAGGCCGGGTTGCACGTCGAACCATGCTCGACAAGCGCTGTCACAGCAAAACCGGCAAAGCCGATGGCACCGAGGACGCCAAGGACCACAAGGCGTCTACGCATCCGCTTCGACCCTCAAGAGGACAGCGCCTTGCGACACCTGATCTCCGGCAGCAGCAAGCACTTCGGCAACGACACCATCTGCCGAGGCCAGCAGCGCATGTTCCATCTTCATGGCTTCAACAATAGCAAGCTTGTCGCCCTTGGTGACGCGTCCGCCCGCTTCGACGGCAATCAGCGTGACCTTGCCGTGCATGGGCGCGCGAATGGCCCCATCGCCTGCAACGGCCGCATCGAGGATATCCCTCGGGTTTGGCCGCGACACCTGGACCTGCCTTTGATCTTCCAGGACAATGACGCCGTCGTTTGCGGGCACCAGGCGGGCGCCGGGATGCGGAACAACGGTTTCGCCAGCAATTTCAAAGGTGACGCCGCTGGCAGAATGCATCATCCGGACCTGGATTGTCTCCTCGTCAACCCGGAGTGAAACGGGCACAGAGCGTGCGCCACCGAGCTGAAACCCGGACCTGTCGTTCCAGGGGCTCTCATCGGCGGGCGATGACGGCACTGCGAAAACATGGGCGGCGCCTGCAGCCACAACAGCGGGTGCAGCCGGTGCGTGTGCTGGCGCCAATGTCTCGATGTGACGCTCGATCGTTCCGGTATCGAAGGTGCCTGATCTGAACTCGGGCAGATTTGCGAGGCGGATCAGGAAGCGCGCATTGGTTTTTGGCCCGGCGACGAGGGATGCCTCAAGCTCCTGCGACAGGCGATCAAGCGCTTCATCCCGCGTCCGGCCATGTGCAATGATCTTGGCAATCATCGGGTCGTAATAGGGTGACACTTCACCACCAGTACGCACGCCGGAATCGATCCGCACCCCATCGGGCGCAACGCGAAACGTCGTCGTGGATGCAAACTTTACCGCATGGAGCTTGCCGGTGGAGGGCAGAAAGCCACGCTCTGGCTCTTCGGCATAAAGCCGCGCTTCCACCGCATGACCGTTGATCTTCAGGTCTGACTGCGAAAACGGCAGGGGGTGCCCGGCGGCGACGTGAAACTGCAACGCGACCAGATCAAGTCCGGTAATGGCTTCAGTGACCGGATGTTCCACTTGAAGACGTGTGTTCATCTCCATGAAATAAAAGCCATTTGCACGCAGGCCATCTGATCCGTCAGCGATAAACTCGACCGTGCCGGCACCGACATAGCCCACCGCTTTGGCCGCCGCGCACGCCGCTTCACCCATGGCGCGGCGCATCTCTGCACTCATGCCCGGAGCAGGCGCTTCCTCGATCACCTTCTGATGGCGGCGCTGCAGCGAGCAATCCCGCTCAAACAGGCTGACGACATTGCCGTGACTGTCGCCAAAGACCTGGATCTCCACATGACGTGGGCTCGACACATACTTTTCAACAAGAACACGCGGATCGCCGAACGCGTTGGCAGCTTCGCGCTGGGCGGATTCGAGTGCGGCATCAAAGTCGATCTGGCGATCAACCCTGCGCATGCCCTTGCCGCCGCCGCCGGCAACAGCCTTGATCAAGACCGGATACCCAATCTCGTAGGCCTTCGTCCTGAGGAAGTCGGTCTCCTGCCGCTCGCCATGATACCCCGGCACGACGGGCACCTGAGCCGCCTGCATCAGGGCCTTGGCTGCATCCTTCAATCCCATGGCCCGGATGGCAGAGGCGGGCGGCCCAACAAACACAATGCCTGCATTGGCGCAGGCCTCAGCGAACGCGGCATTTTCAGACAGGAATCCATAGCCGGGATGGATTGACGCCGCGCCGGAGCGCTTCGCCACATCGAGAATGCGCTCGGCGACGAGGTAGCTTTCACGCGGCGAGGACGGGCCAATGTGCCAGGCCTCGTCAGCAGCCTGTACATGAGGCGCCTGGCTGTCAGCGTCGGAATAAACCGCAATTGTCCGCATGCCGAGCGCGCGCGCCGTGGTTGCAATGCGGACCGCAATCTCGCCGCGGTTGGCAATCAGGACAGAAGGGAGCGGAGCCAAACGGATCACCAATGTTCTGGATGCGGAGGCCCTTGAGGTAGTGCGCCCGCGCGTGCTTGTCACGTCCTTGCGGCTCACTTGCGCACTGCGAAGGTGTCGTGCTGTCGCAGTGCAGCTTGACTTCGCATCCCCGGACAGTCATCCCCGCCGCCCGAACTGTCGAGGATTGTCACCATGAGCCTAGCCTTTACGTTCCCTGGTCAGGGCAGCCAAACCGTCGGGATGGGGCGCTCGCTCGCTGATGCGTTCCGAACCGCACGCGACACGTTTGCCGAAGTCGACGAGGCGCTTCAGCAAAACCTGTCGAAAATCATGTTCGAAGGCCCACCGGACGAGCTGACGCTGACTGAGAACGCGCAGCCAGCCCTGATGGCGGTTTCCATGGCGGTCGTGAATGTGCTCAGGATCGATGGCAAACTTGATCTGCCATCAACCGCCATGTTCGTTGCCGGCCATTCCCTCGGCGAGTATTCGGCCCATGCTGCGGTATCGACCTTTGGCCTTGCTGACACGGCGCGGCTCCTGAAGACCCGCGGCCAGGCGATGCAGGCGGCTGTAAAGCCTGGCCTTGGCGCCATGGCTGCCATCCTTGGGCTTGAGTTTGAGGCTGTCGCGGCCATTGCCCTTGAAGCCGCCGGATCCGAGGTATGCCAGGCCGCAAACGACAATGGCGGCGGGCAGGTCGTGATTTCCGGCCACAAGGCAGCAGTTGAGCGTGCAATGGAACTTGCCAAGGCAAAAGGCGCGAAGCGCGCCATTGCGCTTCCGGTCTCCGCGCCATTTCACTGCTCGTTGATGGAGCCGGCGGCCAACGTCATGGCCGATGCCCTGGCAAGGGTGAAGGTCTCAAGACCGCTCATTCCGGTCATCGCCAACGTCACGGCCGAGCCTGTCAGCGATCCGAACCAGATTGTTGCCCATCTCGTGACCCAGGTCACAGGGACTGTCCGCTGGCGCGAATGCATGAGTGCAATGGCGGGGCATGGCGTGACGCGCTTTGTCGAACTGGGGGCAGGCAAGGTGCTCACGGGACTGGTGAAGCGCATTGTTCCCGATGCGGAGTCTATGGCTGTTGGCACAGCCGAGGACATCGAAGCGTTCCTGAAAACCGTTTAAGGGCTGACCCATGTTTGATCTGACTGGAAAAACTGCATTGATTACGGGCGCCACTGGCGGCATTGGCGGAGCGATCGTCACGGCGCTTCACAAGCAGGGCGCAACCGTTGCGATATCAGGCACACGGCGCGAAAAACTCGACGAGCTGGCGGCCAGCCTTGGCGAACGCGTTCATGTCCTGCCGTGCAACCTCTCGGACTTTGCAGCAGTGGATGCCTTGTCTGATCAGGCAGCCACAGCCATGGGCGGGCTCGATATCGTCGTTGCCAACGCTGGCCTTACACGTGACGGGCTGATGATCCGCATGAAGGATGAGGATTGGCAGGCGGTGATCGACGTCAATCTCAACGCCTATTTCAGGCTCGCGCGCGGCGCGGCCAAGATCATGATGCGAAAGCGCGTCGGTCGCATCATCGCCATTACGTCGGTCGTCGGGACAACCGGAAACCCGGGCCAGGCCAACTATTGCGCGTCAAAAGCCGGCATGGTCGGAATGTCCAAGGCGCTCGCTTCCGAACTTGCGAGCCGCAACGTCACGATCAACTGCATTGCGCCTGGCTTTATCGAGACCGCAATGACCGATGTCCTGAACGACACTCAGCGCGAAACAATTCTGGCCAAAGTGCCGGCAGGTCGACTTGGAACAGCTGCCGAAGTCGCTGCAGCCGTGGTGTTTCTGGCCAGCCCGGAGGCGAGCTACATCACCGGCCAGACGCTGCACGTGAATGGCGGGATGGCCATGATCTGACGAGATCTGGCGCCGCCTTAAAGCGCGCGCGCCAGATCGCCGACATTTGCGAGGCTGAGGAGATGGGCCTGGATAAGGCCGAGATAGCCAGCCTTTCGCAGGAACATGAATTCCGCATCGGGCAGCGCGTTGAACTTGGCCTCATCAACAGCCATGAAGCCGTCGACCTTTGCCTTGGTGCCGGCAGCATTCGCGATCTCGGCCTCGACGCCCTGAAGCAGGTTGAGCCGCTTCAGCTCCTGGGTGAAGGCAAAGGAAGCCTTCATGTCGGCCATGAAGCTATCGACAAGCCCGAGCGCGAGCTTAAGCAATTCGCTTGGCTCGCCTGCGTCATCAAACAAGGGGCGCCCGCCGGATGTGACCAACGCCTCGCAGGCGGAGTCGAAACAAATCACTTCCTGGCCATCCGGGCTCGTTGCTGACAGGAACGGGTATCGACGAACGTAGGCAGGCACATAACGGGCCGTCCAGTTTCCGTCAGATAGAAATGCGTTTTTCCCGACCGTTGGGCCAAGGATCAGGGCGGGGGCAATCTCCTTGCCGTCAGCAACAAAAACAATCGGCAGGTCGCGGCAGGCAAGCCCGAACTCCGTGATGGCTGCAGGCACGATATGGAGCGCGCTTGCGAACGCAAACGGCTTTTCGAGCGCGGCGACCTGAAGCTTGGCATGCTGGACGCGATCAAGCGGGACAGTCTTCTCGTACAGCTGCTTTGACATCAACAGGGTTTCCGAAGCGCACAATGCGCGGATGGGTATCACGGTTTGCGACGCAAGAGCATGGCTGCGCCGGGACGTCAACGCATCTGAGCCCTCGCTATGCCAACATGCGAAGGCCGCCTGCAATCAAGCTATGCGCCTGGCGCAGGGCTCTGCCATTTACTTGACGTTTTCCATCTTCATTGCAGGGACCAGCGACAGAGTACGTACTCGGCGGTTTTTTTAACTCCTCGTCAACGCTCGCGCCGCAAAAGGATTGTGCCCGCGATGATCAGGATGTTTGATATGCCGTCGATAAAGTCAGTTGCCGCCCGTGCCGCCGTGTTCGTGCTCGGCCATGTCGTGTTGATTGCGATGGTCGCGTGGTTTGCAGGCTCGGTATCGCAGGCGAATTACCGCGCAGCATCAGAGCCGCAGGCTCAATTCCAGGACGTGACCGAGACAGGTTCGATTCGCCGCTGATCTGGGCTGGTGCTCATGCAGCGGGTTTTGACTGTATCTGCCGGGCCAACCCACAGTTTTTCGAAAGCTCTCCGCCCTCGCATTGATCTGATTGCCGGAGAAGGCGTTGCCGGCGACGCCCATTGTGGCATGACGGTCAAGCATCGCTCACGCGTTGCCGTTGATCCGACAAAGCCCAATCTGCGACAGGTTCACCTGATCCATCATGAACTCTTTGCAGAGCTCGCCGCTGCAGGCTTTTCCGTGCGCCCCGGAGACCTCGGCGAAAATCTTCTGACCGAGGGCGTTGATCTATTGAACTTGCCACGCGGCGCGCGACTCATGCTTGGCGCTGGCGCGGTCATTGAAATCACCGGTCTCAGAAATCCATGCAATCAGCTCAACGCGTTTCAGCCCGGCCTGATGGAGGCGCTTGTCTGGCGCGCCGGGGATGGCACGCTCATCCGCAAGGCGGGCGTGATGGCTGTGGTGCTTCAAGGCGGCCCTGTTCAGCCCGGTGATCTGATTGAAGTCACACTGCCTCAAGGGCCACACGAGCGGCTGGAGCGGGTCTAGGTACTTTCTGACCGAACCCGATCTGATTGCTAGATGGCTTTCAGGCGATAGACGCCCTTGAAAGCACCGGGTTCAACCGGCTTTCCCTTGCGCGTAATCACGATCCGGCCTTCCGTTGCCAGGCGCACCGCAACCCGTCGCACGACAGGCATGAGGCGAAGCCAGGTGCCCTCCGGGTCTGCGGCACGCGCAGCTTCTTCCGGGCTGATGCTCTTTGCAGCCCCACGTTCACTCGTAAGGGTCAGTATTGCGCGTTCGACAGCTTCTTCCATGATGCCAAACAACGTATGCGATCAACGCGTGGTATTAAAGCCCGACTAAACGCCTGCCCCTCAAACGCAAGAGCCCGACATGTCGCAAGATCGCCCTGTCATGATCCTGTCAGCCCAGCGTACGCCCATGGGTGGTTTCCAAGGTGACCTCGCGCCGGCAACCGCGCCTGAACTCGGCGCTGTGGCGGTTGCAGCAGCGGTCAAGAACGCTGGCGTCGTTGCTGAAGCGATTGATGAAGTCATCATGGGATGTGTCTTGCCCGCTGGTCTTGGGCAGGCGCCGGCGCGCCAGGCCTCGCTTGGCGCGGGATTGCCGCAATCGGTTCCCGCAACAACTGTGAACAAGATGTG